>DASXAK010000102.1:0-19366 GCA_036406715.1 Bryobacteraceae bacterium
CGGCTGAAGATGACGCTCGCCACCCGGCCGCTCAGTTGCTGATAGACGATCGACTTGACCAGCGTTTCGAAGCTCGGATCGCGAAATTCGATACGATACGCCCCAACCCGCGTGATAATTTCGCCCAGCACCGGGTCGGCCTGCTGGAGGTGAGCAATCGCTTCCGTCATACTGAAACAGGGGATGGTGGCCGCACGTCCACTCTATTTTAGCCGTATGAAGCTTCTGTTCGTATCCACACTGAGCGTCGCACTGCTTGCGCAAGCGCCGCCCTCGAAAGCCCCGGCCAAAGGCGGTGCCGACGAGGACCTGCCCGCTCCCATTACCGTCAACGTAGATATTGTCAACATCCTGGCGACCGTCCGGGATAAACGGGGCGGCCTAGTGGCCAATCTCGAAAAGAGCGACTTCAACGTCCTGGAGGACGGCAAGCCGCAAAGCATCAAATACTTCACGCGCGAAACCGACCTCCCCCTCACGATCGGTTTGCTGGTGGACGTCAGCCGTAGCCAGGAAAACCTGATCGGCATCGAACGCAATGCCGCATCGCAATTCTTCTCCAAGGTCTTGCGCAAGAAGGATGAAGCATTTCTCATCAGCTTCGGCGAGGAATCCGAGCTGCTCCAGGACTATACCGGCAGCCCCCGCCTGCTGGAGGAGGGGCTGAAGCAGATGCGTGTGAGTTCCGGCGTGAGTGGCCTTCATCCCGGGCCGGTCCCGACGGCCAGCAGCCCGAAGGGCACGGTTCTGTACGATGCCGTCTATCTCGCAGCTAACGAAAAACTGAAGAGCGAGGTGGGACGAAAGGTTTTGGTGCTCATCACCGACGGGGTCGATCAGGGTAGCAAGATGACGCGCAATCAGGCCATCGAGGCGGCCCAGAAGGCGGATGCGGTGATTTACAGCATCGATTACGAGGACCCCAGCTTCTACGGCGGCGCGTTTGGTTTCGGCGGAGGCGGCGGCGAGGGCGAACTGCGCCGGATGTCCGATGAAACGGGCGGCCGGGTCTTCAAGGTGGACCGCAAGCACAGCCTCGACCAGATCTTTCAGGAAATTCAGGACGAGATGCGTAGCCAGTACGCGATCGGCTACACCCCCATCAACGACGTGAAGGACGGCAGCTACCGCAAGCTGGAGATCAAGATGGCCAACAAAGAACTGAAAGCCCAGGCACGCAAGGGCTACTACGCCACCAAGCCGGAAGCTCGCTAGGCCGTCGTCGCGTTGCGGCGCTGGAAATACGCCTCCACCGCTTGGCGCAGCGGAGGAAAGGGCTCTAAACCGGCGCGCTCCATCTTGGAATTGGACAAAGCCGAGAATTTGGGTCGGCGAGCAGCGGTTCGAAACTCTCTCTCGTTGGTGGGCTGCAAAGGCGGGCGGAGACCAGCGACCTCGAAGATCATCTCGGCGTAGCGAAACCAGGAAATGGGGGTGCCACCGCCGGCGTGGAAGATTCCTGTGGCTCCGCGCTCGACGAGATCGGCGGCGCGGGCCGCAAGCGCCGGAGCATACGTCGGCGAGGCGCTGTGGTCCTCGACTACACGGATGGGCTGTCCCGAACCCGCCAGCCGCAACATCAGCTCCACAAAATTTCCGCGGGAGGTGTTGCGACCGCCTGGGCCAAACACGCCCGAAGTGCGCACGATGAGGGGCCGCTCCAGATACGCCTGGGCATACAATTCCCCGCCGAGCTTGGAGACTGCATAAGCACCCAGCGGATGGGTCGAATCTTCCTCGACGTACGGACGCCCGGCCCGGCCATCGAACACATAATCGGTCGAGAAATGGACCAATTGCGCGTCCATCTGCCGGCACGCCAGAGCCAAGTTTCGTACTGCAAGCGCGTTTACTTCGTAGGCGGCGAGTGGCTCACGCTCCGCCACATCCACCTGGTTATAGGCGGCGGCGTTGAAGACGACGTCGAACGGCGAAGCACTCAGGGTTCTTTCCACGGCGTCGGCATCCGTGATATCCACCTGAGTGCGGTCCCAGCCCTCGACGGCGTAGCCGCGCCCGCGCAATTCGCGCACTAATTCCACCCCGAGCTGGCCCGAGGCTCCAAACACGACCGCTTTCCGGTTCATTTTTTGTCTCTGAATGGTCCTACCAATGGTGGGTGAATACAAATGTGATCAAGGTCAGCGTGAACATCAGAATGGCTACGAAGATTGATTTTTTCCATCTTAGGGCGGGCCGGACATTCCCGGCGGGATCGGTGCTTCCGCTGAGCAGCGATTGCATAAGCCGGCGCTGCCCGGTGCCCGGCAGCTTGCGCATGGCCTTGGCGATTTCCTGGCGTCCGCGGCGATCGGCAATCAGAATCGTCGCGGAGTTTCCGCTGTTCGTCGATTTCAGCAGCCGGTGCCGTAGCGGGTAGGGCACCTCTTCCACCGAGCGGTAAACCCGATCGGCGCCATCGGCCGAAATCAGAACCGTCGAGCTTTGAAAGACTCCGGTATCCGAACGCGGCTCGCCGCAGTGCGGGCACTTGACGTCCTCGTCCGCCATCCGCTTCTGGCATCGGTTGCAGATCATCCGCCCACCACCCGAGGTAGTTTATCAGGTAACTCGATGCCCGCCTCGTTGGTTACATTCTCCAGCACCGACTGGATGAAGCCCAAGGCAGCCTTCGAAAGCGGTTTGTCCTTCCGATAGATGAGCCCGAGACGCCGGATCATCGGCTCGGGAGCGAGCGGGATGGCGCGCAGCTTTCCGGCGGCAATCTCCTCTTTGCAGTTGGACACGGCGAGAAACGTCAGACCCAGCCCCGCCATGACGAAGCGCTTCATCATCTCCGTGGAGTCCAGCTCCATCGAGATCTGGATGTCGTCTTCCACGATCTCCAGCCACTCGTTGAGGCGCGATCGTGTTTTGCCTTGCTTGGGGAGCAGGAGGTAATCCTGGGTCAGATCCTTCGGCGAAACACACTTGTGTTCACCCAAGTGGTGCCGTGCCGGAACGATCAGCCGGACCTCATCATGATGAATGCTGACCACCTGCAGCCGTTTCTCTTCGACCGGCAACTGCGTCAGGCCGAAATCGGCGGTATTTTCCATTACCGCATCCACCACGCGCGAACCGTACGAACGATCCACTTGCAGCTGGACGGCCGGAAACAACTGCCGGTACTGCGAGAAGACCTTCGGCAGCACGTAGATACAGGTAGCTTCATTCGCGGCGATCACGAGTTCGCCGCGCGGGTTTTGTTCGAGCTCGGCGATGGCATCCTGCGCCTGCCGGCGCAACTGCAACATCTGCTCGGCATACTCGGAGAAGATCTTGCCGGCTGTGGTGAGGGAAATCCGGCTGCCAAAGCGCTCAAACAGCTCGGTTCGAAGTTCCTGTTCGAGCTGCCGGACCTGCGCGCTGATCGCCGGCTGCGTGCGGTAGCACGTCTGAGCGGCCTTGGAGAAACTCTTCAGCCGGACGATCTCGGTAAACGTATGGAGCTGGTCGAAATCCATAAGCCGCCGCGCCCGCTAGCCGATGGGGACGGCACCTAGTCAAATTCTGTATCGGCGGCATAGAAATAATGAATTTCCCTGCCCCGCTGCCGTTTGGTAAGTATTGTAACAAAGGCTCCGGGTGGTGCGGACGAAAAATCGGGATTGCCCGTAGTCGCAGCGCCGCACCTTCACCCCGGCGCCGATTTCTCTGGCAGGCCGAAGACCTGCCCCACGTTTACAAAATCTTACCGGAGACGAAAGAACCCTTACGCCCGCCTGGATACTGCGCGTGCTAAATTCGAGCCGTGCGGGTCTTGCTCATCGACGACGATGCCGAACTCTGCAATCTCCTCGGTGAGTTCCTCCAGCGCGAGGGCTTCACCGTCACGTGCGAGCACGAAGGGAATGTCGCCTTGCAGAAAGCTCTGGCCGGCGGCATCGACCTGATTGTTCTCGACGTCATGCTGCCCGGTCTGGATGGCTTCGAAATACTCCGCCGGCTGCGGCCGCAGAGCAAGGTCCCGGTAATCATGCTGACGGCCCGTGGAGAGGACGTGGATCGCATTGTTGGGTTGGAGCTCGGCGCCGACGATTACCTGCCCAAGCCGTTCAACCCGCGCGAGCTCGCGGCGCGCATCCGCGCCGTGCTACGGCGCTACGAACATCGAACGCCGGACGATGCAGGCCGTCTGGAGGTCAATGGCGTGGCGCTCGACCCGGGCAGCCGCGAGGTGCTGGCCGGCGGCAACCGCGTCGATCTCACCACGTTCGAATTCGACATTCTCGAGATGTTGATGCGCAACGCGGGGCGCGTGCTGTCGCGCGACCGGCTGATGGAAAACTTCTACAACCGCAAAGCAACGCCGTTCGACCGCTCGATCGACATGCACATCAGCCACCTGCGCAAGAAGATCGAGCACGGCGATACGTTGATCAAAACCATCCGCGGCGTGGGCTACCAGTTCTGCCGGACGCCGGAGGATGCGCATACCGAATGAATTCGCTGTTCGCCAGACTGCTGCTGTGGCTCGGCGCATCGCTCATCATCACCGTAGTCGGATCGGCGTTCATCTCGGCCTGGAGCGTGAATTTCAACGACTCCGACCGCAGTGCGCCGGCGGCGCGCATGGTCGAGTTTCAGCTCGAGCAGGCGCGCACGGCTTACGAGACCGGCGGACGTCCCGCGCTCGAAGATTTTCTGGCGACCCTCAAGCGCGTCTACGATGCCCAGGGCGTACTTACTGACCAAGCCGGCCGCGACCTGCTGACCAATCAGGACCGGTCGGACCTGCTGCGCCGCGCCCGCCGCCGGGCTCCGTCCCCGTTTTTCCGCACGCGTACGATGATCGGCCGCGCCGCGGCCGATGGCCGATACTGGTTCTTTGTTCTCGAGCCGCGCGGCCTGGTGGGCTCGTGGTTTCTCCTGCCCGAACACCTGTTTGTGATCGGCGCGGGGGTCCTGCTGTGCTATTGGCTAGCCTGGCACCTCACCAGTCCGATTCGCAAAATGCACCGCGCTGTCGAGAGTTTTGGACGGGGCGACCTATCCGCCCGTGTCAAATCGACACGCAGGGACGAGCTCGGACGGCTGGCCCGCGCGTTTGACCGGATGGCCGATCGCATTCAGATGCTACACACCGCCGAACGGCGCCTGCTGCTCGATGTCTCTCATGAATTGCGCTCGCCGCTCGCTCGCCTCGGGGTAGCGATCGAGCTGGCACGGTCGGGAGAGGACCTTGAAACCTCACTCAACCGCATCCAGAAGGAGTCCGACCGGCTGAACGCACTTGTCACTCAACTGCTGCAGGTGACCCGCGCCGAAGGCGACCCCTCATCGCTGCGGCGCGAGCCGGTGCGTCTGGATGAGCTGGTTAAGGAAGTGCTGGATGATTCCTCGATCGAGGCCTCCGCTCATGGCTGCGAACTGAAGTACGACGCTAGTGGTCCGGTGACCGTCGAAGGCGATCCGGAACTGCTGCGCCGCGCGGTGGAAAACGTGGTTCGGAATGCGATCCGTTACGCGCCGCGGCAGACTCTGGTACAGATTTCGTTAACTCCTCAGAACGGCAGGGTGGTCCTGGATGTGCGCGACCAAGGCCCGGGCGTCCCTGACGAAGCTTTGCCACGCATCTTCGACGCCTTTTATCGGGTGGAAACCGATCGAGCGCGCTCCAGCGGCGGTATCGGTTTGGGGTTGTCCATCGCGCGGCGTGCGATCGAGCTAACGAAAGGCAGCATTCGCGCGCGAAATGTGCACCCGGGCCTCGAAGTGGAGATAGAATTGCCCACAACAGCTGCACGCTGACCCTACGACGTAGTTTTTGCAACCGGAGGATTCCATTGCCCGTCACCAGGAGCATGCTTCCACGCCGCCCCCGGCTTTCTTCCTATCGAGTTATAGCATTTGTTTTGTGTACGATGCCGGCGGTCGCCCAGTTTGCGACGAATCGCTACACGCTGCTATTGGAAGATCCCTCGATCGCGGCGCGATTCCAGAGCCGCGCAGAAATCCAGTCCGCTGCCGCCGTTCCGTATCGCGCACAGATTGAGACGCGGCAGCAGGCCGTGCTCGGCCAGTTGGCCGCGCGAAATATCCCCGTGACGGGCCGAACGTCGACGCTGATCAACGCGATTTACGTGATCGCGCCCGCCAGTCGCGTTTCCGAAATGCTGGCGATTCCCGGCGTAGCGGGAGTCCGCCCGATGCGGCATTTCGAGATGCTGCTGAACAAAGCGACGCAACTCATGAACGCGCCCGCGGCGTGGACAGCGCTCGGTGGACAAGACCACGCCGGTCAAGGGATGAAGATCGCGATCATCGATACCGGCGTTGACCAGACGCATCCGGCGTTTCAGGACGCAACCCTGACGACGCCCAACGGTTATCCGAAATGCACAACGGGGCACTCCGAAGATTGCGCATTCACGAACAACAAAGTGATTGTGGCGCGCAGCTACATACGGCAACTCGCGGGATTCACTTCGAGCACTCCGAACTCCGCGACTTGCGGCGTTACGTTGACTTGTTCGGACGATACTTCGGTGCAGCCCAATCCCGCCATCTCGCAACCGGATGACTACACCCCGCGGGACCACATCGGGCACGGCACCGCAACTGCGTCGGCAGCCGCCGCCAATCAGAACAGCGGAGTGGTGGCGTTCACCGGCATGGCCCCCAAGGCGTACCTCGGCAATTACAAGATTTTCGGATCTCCGGGTGTGAATGACGGCCCGACCGACGACATCATGATCATGGCGATCGAAGATGCGTTGAACGATGGAATGGACGTGGCCAGCCTGTCGGTCGGCGCGCAAGCGCTGGGCGGCGCTCTGGACACCGGGGCGACTTGCGGGCTTCCCGCGGGCCTGCCCTGCGATCCGGTGGCCTACGCGTACGAGGCCGCGGTCGGAAAAGGGCTGGTGGTGGTGGCCGCGGCCGGCAACAGCGGGTCGGACGCGGTTTTGTCTTTCGGCCAGAACTACCCTTACTTCAATTCGATCTCTTCGCCTTCCAACGCGCCTTCGGTCATCAGCGTAGGGGCGACCACGAACTCGCACGTCTTCACACCCGCGGTGAGCATGAACTCCTCCTCTGCGCCCGCGAGCGTGAAAGGTCTGGCCGCGCAATTGGGCGATTCGATATTCTATCCATCCGCTCAAGGCGCGAACTCGGGGCTGCTGGTGGACATCACTCAACTGGGCGATAACGGGCTGGCTTGTAATGCGCTGCCCGCAAATTCACTAGCCGGCACGTATGCCCTGATCCAGCGCGGAACGTGTCCGTTTAGCCAGAAGGCGATCAACGCCGCAAATGCGGGCGCGATCGGGATTGTCTTTTACATGGCCGATGCTTCGGCGCCGATCAATCCCGGCGGTCTGGACCCGACCGGCGCCAATTTCCTCGGACCCTCGGCGATGATCTCGAATAGCGACGGAGTAGCTCTGAAGAGTTACATCGATGCCAATCCGGGGCAGGCCGTGACGATCGACGTCGCGGGCAAGGAGACGGATCTGGCAACGTACGATTCGCTGAACGGGGTCAGCATCGCGCAGAATCAGCTTGCGAGCTATTCTTCATTCGGTCCTGCTCCGGATGGAACCATCAAGCCGGACATCGTGGCCACGGGCGGCGTGGACGTCGATCTCATCATTGCTCCCGGCATGTATCTCGCGGCTCAGAATTCGGATCCGTTCGGATTCCTGTATAGCGCCAATCGCTATGCCGCGGCGGATGGCACGAGTTTCGCGACCCCCATCGTTGCCGGCGCTGCCGCGCTGGTCAAGCAGGCTCACCCGACTTATTCGCCGACTCAGATCAAGTCGGCGCTGGTGAACTCCGCCGCGCAGGACACCACGACCGACGACGGTCACAGCGATGTCAACGGCAATCTGCGGAGTCCAATGAACGTGAACGCGCAATGGCTGGGCGGCGGCCGTCTGGATGCCGGAGCCGCGCTCAATGCCACGATCACCGCCGAGCCAGCAACTATTTCGTTCGGCTATTTGCGATCGGGCGCGCTGCCAGTTGCCAAGACCCTGACGATCACGAACAAAGGCGCCGCTCCGGCGACGATTGCGGTGCAGTCGTCCACGTTGCCGGCGGGGGTTACAGTTGCCGCCGATCAGTCGAGCGTAGCCGCAGGCGCGTCGGTGACGGCCCATTTCACCCTATCGGGGACGATACCCGCTCCGGGTTCGTATTCCGGCAGCGTCACGCTCACGGCCGGTGCACTCGTCGAGCGCGTGCCGTACCTGTTCATTGTTCCCGATGGCATCCCGCACAATGTCATTCCGATCTCCGGCGCCATCCAGGGCACGCCCGGCCAGGATGTGGGCGCAATCGCCGTTCAGATCACCGATACGTACGGCGTTCCGGTAACCGCGAGCCCCGTGAACTTTACCGTCAATAGTGCGGGCGGGGTCACGTTCCGGTCGGTGGCAGGCGCACCGGCCTGCAGCGCGAACAACACCAGCCCGGTGACTTGCCCGACTGACAATTACGGCATTGCTTATGCGGATACGATCCTCGGCGCCTCCACTGGGTTCCCCACAATTACCGCCACTGCCACCAGCGCCCCCAACACCCCGTTGCAGTTCACCGCCTTTATTCTGCCTCAGCCGGTTCTCACTCCCGGTCAAGTTATCGACAACGCGGCCTACCAGCCTACGATCGCGCCCGGATCGATCGCCGCGATTAAAGGCACGAACCTGATGGATCGCGATCTGCTGGTGAACACGGCGGCGGGCTATGATCTGAACCCGACAGCCGTGACGTACTTTCCTCTGGTGCTGGACGCAGTCAACGTCAGCTTTGACGTCCCCGGCACCGGAATCAGCGTTCCCGCCCCGATTGTGGCGGTGAGCCCGAACCAGATCAACATCCAGGTGCCCTGGGAGTTGAAAGGCCAGACGTCGGCGAAGGTCAAAGTAATCGTCGATGAAACATTCGGAGCCCCCATCTACAGCACGGTGGTGGATGCCGCGCTCTCCGACTATACACCGGCGTTTTTCATCAACAGCGGCAACGTCGCTGATGCCCAGGATGTGAATTACCAGGTGATCACTGCCAGCCACCCGGCGGCCCGCGGCCAAATTATTTCGCTCTATGCCAACGGTCTGGGACCGGTGACAAACCCGCCGGCCAATGGGGCTCCAGCGGGAATCAATTCCAAAACCACCACGGCTTGCGTGGTGAGCATCGGCGGGCAGGTGGTGCCTGCCGACCAGGTACAATTCTGCGGTCTGGCGCCCGGATACGCCATCTACCAGATCAACGTGCAGGTGCCGACGAATATACCGGCGGGAAACCAGGCGATCACGGTATCCATCGGAGGAAAGACGTCTCCGAGCGGGATCGTGATTCCGGTGCAGTAACGGCAGGGTCGGAGACCCGCCCCAGGGGTCAGTCGCGCGCTTTCGAGACCGAGACCGACCGGTTGTAGACCAACTGGAAGGCTTCTGCGACGCGCTCGGCCGCCCATTTCTCCAGGTCGATATCGCCCTGCGCGCGAAGCTGAAGATTCACCTGACCGTCGCGCAGCCGGCACTCGACGCCGCGGATCCGCTGGTCGTGGCTGCGGTCGAGGTTGTCGGCGAGCCGCAGGATCGGGATCAGGTACATCAGCGAACGCCGTTCTTCCGCAGTCAACGCCTGGAACGCCCCGTGCTCCACCCGTGGGAGCGACTTGCGGTGATAGCGGCAGAGGCCTGCGATGAGAAGGCGCTCACGCTCGGTGAACCCGGCCAGATCGGAATTCGAGACGACATACCAGGAGTGCTTGTGGTGGCTGGTATCGCTCACGAAATGGCCGACGTCATGCAAATAGGCTGCCGCCTCGAGCTGTTTTCCAAATTCCGGAGGCAGTTGGTGCAGCGGCTGTAGCGCGGTAAATAACAGATTCGAGATTTCCGCCACTTTGCGCGCATGGTCGAGCGCCACACCGTAGCGGCGGCCCAGGGTTTCGACTTCGCGGCGTTGATCGCGGCTCAGGCGCGAGAGCTCGGCGCCCACGTTGCGAATCGCGAGATCGGCGATGATGCCATCGCGCACGCCGGCCCGCGAATAATAGACGGCCGGAACGCGGAATTCCTGCAGAAATTCGAGCAGCACCGCGACACCGGGGACAATGATCTCCGCGCGGCGCGGGCCGATGCCGGTGATCTTCCGGCGGGCGGAGAGCCCGTGCGTCGAGAGTTTCTGATAGAGCTGGCGGACCTGCGATGTGGAGATGCGCAGGCGGTCGATATCGTCGCGCTTGGCGCGCGGTGTGCGCGCCACCGCGCTGGCGACGGATGAAGCGGTGGCGGACGTCGCGATCACCCGCTCCCATTTTCCATTGCCGAGCCGGCGCACCGCGCCTTCGAGCTTTTGGCGGATGTATTCGTGCATCTGGCGCAACTGCTCGTCGCTCGGGGGGTCTACCTTGAGGAAGTTCTCGCGCAGCCGCACTGCGCCGAGCGGTTTGGAGAAGGTTTCGATGAGCCTTCCGCGCTCAGCGGCGATGATCTCCGCGCTGCCGCCGCCGATGTCGATGATCAGGATTGTTTTGTCGGCCTGCTGCCAACTGCTCTCCACCCCCAAATGAATCAGCCGCGCTTCTTCGCGGCCAGAGATGATTTCGACGCGCGTTCCGGCGGCGAGCGACGCGCGCTCGAGGAAATCCTTCTGGTTATTCGCATCGCGGATTGCGCTCGTGGCGACGGCCCGGACGCCCACGACTTCGAGTTTGCGATACAACTCGGCCATCCGCGCCAGCACCGCGCAGGTCGATCGCATGGCTTCTTCGCTGACGGAGCCCGCGCGGAAAACGCTTTCGCCGAGGCGCGTGACCTCCCGGTCCGACGCCAGAACTCGCGGCGCCTGGCCGGGCGCGACCTCGGCCGCCTCCATCCGGATTGAGTTGCTGCCAATATCGATCGCGGCGTAACGGGGCATTCATTTCTATGCTAATCGAGTGAGCGGCTGTGGAATGAGGCGCATCTGAGCACCGACGAGAGTTACAGAATCGTGACAATGAGCGGGAGAGGTAAAATAAGCGATGCGCTTCCTTTATGCCGCTTTTCGTGCCTAACCGATACCGCGGCCAACTCATTGTGGTCGAGGGAATTGATGGCTCCGGCAAATCCACCCAGCTCTCGCTGTTGACTCACTGGCTGCGATCGCAGGGATATGCCGTGGCCTTCAGCGAATGGAATTCTTCTCCCCTGGTGCGGCAGACGACGCGGCGGGGTAAACGGAAGGAGATGTTCACCCCGACCACTTTCAGCCTCATTCATGCGACGGACTTTGCCGATCGCATGGAGAGCTATATTTTTCCGCTCGTGAAGTCGGGCGCGATCGTGTGCGCCGATCGCTACGCGGGGACAGCGTTCGCGCGCGATGTGGCGCGCGGCGTCGGCCGGCGCTGGGTGCGCAACTTGTATCGCTTCGCGCTGCAACCGAATCTGAGCTTCTATTTCCGGGTTCCGCTCGACGTGGCGCTCGGCCGGATCCTGGGCGGCCGCGATGCCTTGAAGTATTACGAGGCCGGTATGGATCTACGGCTGGCGCGCGATGTCGAAGAGAGCTTCCGGATCTTTCAAGGCCGCATCCTCGATGAATACGAAGACATGACCGGCGAAATGGGGTTTCACGTCATCGATGCGACGCTGTCGATCGAGGAGCAACAGCGGATCATGCGCGATATCGTGGTTCGCGAAGTGGGCGAGAGCCTGAAGAACGGGATCCTGCGCCTGCCCGCGGGACAAGAATTCAATGGCCATCCGACAACCGCTCACGTTCTATAACGAGCCGCTGCCGGGCGTGGAGACGGCCGAGCTGCAGGGCAAGCTGGTGGTGATCGAAGGTCCCGACGCCGTCGGCCGCAGCACCCAGATTTCGCTGTTGCGGCAGTGGCTGGAACAGGAAGGCCACGCCGTCATCGACAGCGGTATGGCGCGCTCCGCTCTGGCGGGAAAAGGCATCAAGATGGCAAAGACCGGCAATACGCTTGGTCCCATCACGATGACTTTGTTCTACACGACCGACTTCGCGGACCGGCTGGAAAACGAGATCATTCCCGCGCTGCGGGCCGGATTCGTGGTGCTGATCGACCGGTATATCTTCTCGATCATGGCCCGGGCGGTTGCGCGCGGCGAGGATCGGCGCTGGATCGAACAGGTGGCGGGCTTTGCGCTGGTTCCGCACGCCGTTTACTATTTGCGCACCGAGGTGGACAACCTGGTGTCGCGTGTCGTGCTCGGCCGCGGCGCTTTCGATTATTGGGAAAGCGGCATGGATCTGCGGTTCGGTCCGGACATGTACGAGAGTTTCTGCCGGTACCAGACGCGGCTCATCAAAGCGCTCGATTCGATGGTCGAGCCGTACGACTTCACCGTGATTGACGCCGGCCAGCCGGTGGAGCGGATCTTCCGCGAGCTCCAAAGCCGCATCTCGCGCCTGCGATTCGGAGGTTCGGCAAAGCGCCCGACGGCAGTGCGGAAGGCCAAGAGCTAATGGAGATTTATCTGCTGCGCCATGGCATCGCGGAAGACGCGGCGCCGGGAAAGCCCGATTCCGATCGCGCGCTGACGGCGGCCGGCCGTGAAAAGCTACGCCGCGTGCTGGCCCGTGCGCGGGCGGCGAAGGTGAAACCCGACCTGATTCTCTCCAGCCCTTATAGCCGCGCCGTGCAGACGGCGGAGGTCGCGGCCGAGGCGTTAGGATACCGCGATCCGATCGTCCAGACTCCCACACTGCTGCCGGAGGCGGACCCGCACGACACATGGGACGAAATTCGCGCCCACAAGTCCGAGAATTCTCTTCTGCTGGCCAGCCACGAGCCGCTCATGAGTTCCCTGCTCGCGTATCTCCTGGCCACGCCCACGCTGGCGGTGGACTTCAAGAAGGCGGGTTTGGTGCGCCTCGATTGCGAACGGCTCGGCCCGGAGCCGCATGGCACATTCAAATGGATGCTGACGCCGGCCACCGCGGGCGAGTGATGAACATCCGGCAGGCGACCCGGGAATACGAGCGCTGGCTTGGAACGCACCTGAAGCTGCTCCGCGTCGACTTGAACCTCAAACACAAACGAATGCAATCGGCGCCGCTTCCGTTCTTCCGCGGCACGTATTACCGCTGGGCCCAGATCTGGGCGGATCTCTGCGGCCCGGCAGCGGATGCACCCGAGGTGCTCGCGGTCGGCGATCTGCACATCGAGAACTTTGGCACGTGGCGCGATATCGAGGGGCGGCTCATTTGGGGGATCAACGACTTCGACGAAGCCTGGCCTCTGCCGTATACCAACGATCTGATCCGGCTTGCGACGAGCGCACTGCTGGCCAGAATGAGCTGCGGCGGCAAGGGAGCCTGTCAGGCGATTCTCGACGGATACAGCCAGGCCGTCGAGACCGGCGGCCGTCCGTTTGTGCTCGCCGAACACCACCCCGTGCTCCGGGAAATGGCGACGGCGCGGTTGCACGAGCCGGAAGCCTACTGGGAAAAACTGCGGCAGTGGCCGGAACGCGCCGCCCCTGCTTCGGCGCGCAAAGCGATCGACCGCATGATGCCGGAGAAAGGCCTCAAGCCGCGCATCGCGCACCGAATCGCGGGGATGGGCAGCCTCGGCCGCGAACGCTACGTGGGGCTGGCCGATTGGCACAGCGGATCGGTCGCACGCGAGGCGAAGGCGTTGGCGCCCTCCGCGTGCGTCTGGGCGGAGAACGGCAAGGGCACAGCCGCCATTTACTACCAGCAGATTCTCAATCGCGCTGTGCGGTGCCGCGATCCCTTTGTCCAGATGCGCAAACGCTGGATTGTCCGCCGGCTGGCTCCGGATTGCTCGCGCATCGAACTTTCTGCACTGCCGGAGGGGCGCGACGAGATCCGTCTCCTGCACGCGATGGGTTTCGAAACCGCCAACATTCACGTGGGCAGCGTGAAGCCGCGAGTCTTGCGCGCGGATCTCGAGGCGCGTCCGCGAGACTGGCTGTTCACGGCGGCGCGCCGGATGGAAAAAGCGGTGCTGAGGGATTTTGGGGAGTACCGCAAGAGATAGTGCCGGGCGACGGCCGCAAGCCGGGCTTTCCAGTTTGCGGACCCGTTTCCGGGCCACCCGGCTGAACCCGCTGGAAAGCGTCGGCAGGCTGAAAGCCTGCCCCACGGTCACTCGACCCGGTAATTTGGCGCTTCTTTGGTGATGATCACGTCGTGCACGTGGCTTTCGCGCAGGCCTGCCGGCGAAATGCGGAGGAATCGCGCGTTGCACTGCAGCTCACGAATGTTGTGCGCGCCGCAATAGCCCATTCCGGAACGGAGTCCGCCGACGAGCTGGTACACGAGCTCGGAAAGCGGCCCCTTTGAGGCCACTCGGCCCTCGATGCCTTCCGGCACCAGCTTGGCGCCGACTTCCTGGGCGTACCGCTCGGAGCTTCCTTGCGACATGGCGCCGAGCGAGCCCATACCGCGATACGTCTTGAACGTGCGGCCTTGGTAGAGAATCGTCTCGCCGGGACTTTCGTCGGTGCCGGCAAGAAGGCTTCCGATCATCACGCAATCGGCGCCCGCGGCAATGGCTTTGGTGATATCGCCCGAGTATTTGATTCCGCCGTCGGCAATGAGCGGCACGCCGGCTTCCCGCGTGGCGCGCGCGCATTCGGAGATGGCGGTGATCTGCGGCACGCCGGCGCCCGATACGACGCGTGTGGTGCAGATCGAGCCCGGACCGATCCCGACTTTGATGCCGTCGACTCCGAGCGCGATCAGTTCGCGGGCGCCCTCGTACGTGCCGACGTTGCCGGTGATGAGCTGCGCCTCCGGAAGTTTACACTTGATCAGCTTTACAGCATCCATTACGCGGGTGCTGTGGCCGTGCGCGGTATCGATCGCCAGCACATCCACTTTCCTGGCGACCAGTTCCTGAGCTCTCTCCAGAAAATCGCCGGTTGCGCCGATGGCGGCGCCCACACGCAGCCGGCCCTGGCGGTCCTTGGCCGAATTCGGATACTTCAGTTTTTTCTGGATGTCTTTAACGGTGATAAGACCCTTGAGGTTGTAATGCTCGTCAACCACCAGCAGCTTTTCCACCCGATGCTGGTGCAGGATGGCCTCGGCCTGTTCCAGCGTCGTGCCGACCGGAACCGTGACCAGGTTTTCCTTGGTCATGACTTCGGAAACCGGGAGATCGAAACGGCTTTCAAAGCGCAGATCGCGATTGGTCAGAATGCCAACGAGTTTTCCATCGAGCGTGACCGGCACGCCGGAGATGCGGTACCGCCGCATCAGCTCCTGGGCGCCCGAAATCGGCTGGTCCGGCCGGATGGTAATCGGATCGACGATCATTCCGCTTTCGCTGCGCTTGACGCGATCCACTTCCTCGGCCTGGCGCTCGATCGACATGTTGCGGTGCACAATGCCGATACCGCCTTGCTGGGCGAGGGCGATGGCGAGATGCGATTCGGTGACGGTGTCCATCGCGGATGAAACGATCGGAATGTTCAACCCGATCTGCCGCGTCAAACAGGTCCGCGTTTCCACTTCAGTGGGGATCACATCGCTGCGGGCCGGTTCGAGCAGAACGTCGTCGAAGGTAAGGCCTTCGGGGAGAACGTCTGGAATCATAGTTGATTCACTTCATCATAACGTACGCGAGAGCTTCGCCGATAAGGATACGAAGCGAAATCGAAGCGGTATCTTTCGAACCTTTGACTTTTGGCGTCCGAATTTCCAGAATTAAAGTGATGGCGCTCAGCCGACGCGACTTTCTTGCTGCCGCGGCGGTGGCGAGCCGGCTTGCCGCACAACCGAAAGTCCGCACCGGCCCGCTCATCTGCCTATATTCGAGTCTGATTCCGGACGTCGACTATTCCGACCTCCCGCCGATCTTGAGCGGCATGGGATTCGACGGCTGCGATCTTGCGGTGCAGCCGGGCGGAACCGTGCTACCCCAGCAGATCGCGGTCGATCTGGTTCGAGCCATTGAAAGCATGCAAGGCCGCAGCCTCGAGGTGCCGCTGATCACCACATCGTTTCTCAGCGCCACCGAGCCCTGGGCGCGCAATGTGCTCTACGTGACCGGGGGCTCCGGCGTGCCGTTTTTCCGTCCCGGATATTGGAAATTCCCCGGCGCGCGCATCGCGGAGATGAAGACTCAGTGGGTGGGGCTTGCATCCGCCGGCCGCGCTTACAAGATGGGAATGGGGGTGCCGAACACAGCCGGGGAAGCGGTTCTGCGCGACCTCGATCCGAACTGGGTTGGCTGGGATTTCGATCCTTCGCAAGCGACTCCCGACCTGCCTCTTGAGTCTGCCATGCCGCGCGTGAAAATGTTCATTCTGCGGGATGCGCGCCGGCAGAACGGGCAACTGACACCGTGTCCTCTGGGTCAGGGCATTGTCGATTGGACGAAGTTCTTCGACACGCTGGCGCGCGCGAAGTTTTCAGGGCCACTGACGCTGCAATCGGATTACCCGGCGACCGATCGGCTCGAGGCCATCCGCAGCGATCTCGATTTCGCGCGCAAGCACCTCAACGAGTCGTACCAGAAGGTAATCGCGCCGCCTGCTTCAGCCCCTACACCAAACGGACCGTCGGCTTAATCGTTACTTGACCTGTTTCTCTTCGGCGCGCGCACCAGAAAGAATGCCGGCCAGGCCGTAGTTTCCTTCGTGGCAGGCGTGCTCGAAGATTGGACCCTGTTCCGCGATCATCGGGATCTCGCCTCTCCAGGGCTTCGTGAACGCGGTGGGATCGTCCACGCTGAATTCATACAGCAGGACGTTCGGACTCTTCCGGGTGAAGCGCTCGGTCAGATGCAGGTTTTCATCGGCGCCCCGGAATTTACTTTTGGCCGTGAAATTGGTGGTGTCCACCACGAGCGTGCTGCCTTCCCAATGGCCGCGCGGATCGCCCATCCATTGACGCACTTGAGGCGGAAGGTGCGGGCGGTTGTCGAGGGGGATGATGCGCACATCGTGGTTGACCTCCACGAGTATGGTGACAAATCCGGGCGCTTGCGCGAATTGGTAGTTCACCGTCAGCGGGCCGTATTGGTGGTTGTCGTAAAAGCTGGGAAGCATCGGGGGGCCGGTCATCGGAAAGAGCAGACAGCGTTCCATGAGCGGCCGGTCTTCCGGACCGTCCGCCGGATGTTCGCGCGCATAGGCACGATCGGCGTCCGCAGTTCGCTGGGCCTGTGGAGTCAGCGGCGGGACTTTGCCGTCGGGCGGGTCGATGATGATCGAGGTATGGAAATTGGGCGCGCGTTTGGAATCTGCGTCCCACCAGTAGTTGTTGTAGGTGCCGACCTGGCCGGTCCGCTGCGGCCCTTCGCGCGAGGAGCGCTGGAAGATTTTCGATTCGTAGGCGGACATCTCTTGGGGAGAGAAGACCTGCTTCCCTTCCAGTTCCTTCGGGCGTTCCAAGGCAATGATCGAGGCGTTACTCCAGATGCCCTGGATGTCGGGATCGCCGAACGGCGTGCGCGGCAAAGTCCAGGCGGTCTTCGTCGGGGCGGTCTTTCGGGCGGTCGAGCCGTTCTGAGCGGCTGCCGGCGGCAATGTCACGAGGCTAATTGCCAAGGCGAGAGTTGAGAGGGCGCGGAGCATGGTTCGCATTTGATTATTTCACTCCGTCCATCAGACGCACAGTCGGTTTAATGGCCAACGCCAGGGCGATCGTGGCCACAACGCTCAGCGCCGCGACGATTCCGAACAATTCCGTCAGGGGCAGCGATTCATAGAAAGAAGCGGCTTTTCCGGCCGCCCAATCGCCGATGCTCACCGAGAGGAACCAGACGCCCATCATGAAGCCAGCCACCCGCTGGGGCGCCAGCTTGGTCATCGCGCTCAGGCCGACCGGACTGAGGCAGAGCTCTCCGAGCGTTTGCAGAAAATACGTTCCAGTGAGCCACCAGGGCGAAACGAGGTGGCCGCCCATCGAGAGTGCGGCCGCCGGGACGAGAATGGCGAACGCGAGCCCTCCCAACAGCAGGCCCCAGGAAAATTTTGCCGGGATTGACGGTTCCCGGTGGCGCAATGCGATCCACAGCCAGGCGAACACCGGCGCCAGCAGGATTACGAATACCGGCTGCACGAACTGGAACCAGCTTGCCGGGAACTCCCAGCCGAGCACGTGACGATCGGTGTTGCGCTCGCCAAACAGGTTCAGGGACGAGCCGGCCTGCTCATAGGCTGCCCAAAAAATCGCGGATGAAAGAAAAATGACCAAGGTCGCTACGGCGCGTTTGCGTTCGCTCGCCGACCAGCCGCGCCCGAGAATCAGCCAGGCGAAGACCGCCGCAGAAATTACCAGCAGGATCCAGCCGAGCGCGTCCGAGATGAGTTCGGACGTCAGGTTGATGGCGCCGGAGCGCCCGAGCGCCGCCACCACGCCCAGGGCGGCCAATACGCCGAGGGCCGCCAGGATCGCGTTGCGCTTCTGCCCGGCGGTCGCGGCGACGCTGGGTTGGCGGCCGGCCGAACCCAGATAACGGCCGCTGAACACATATTGGATCAATCCGGCCAGCATGCCTATGCCAGCCACTCCGAAACCGAGCCGCCAACTGATCCGCTCGCCGACGTAGCCGCAGATCAACGGCGAGATCAGCGCGCCTACGTTGATGCCCATGTAGAAGATGGAGAAGCCGGAATCGCGCCGCGCATCCGTAGGGCCGTAGAGTTGGCCGACAATTGTGCTGACGTTCGGCTTCAGCAGCCCGGTTCCGAACATCAGCAACACTAAGCCGAGGTAAAACATGGCGAGCCCCGGCACGGCCAGGCAGAATTCCCCGGCTGAGATCAGGATGCCGCCATAAAGCACGGCGCGCTGCTGTCCGATCATACGATCGGCCACCCAGCCGCCCGGCAGGTTCATCAGGTACACCATCGCCGTGTAGAAGCCGTAGACTGCGCCGCCTTTGGCGACCGAGAAGCCCAGGCCGCCGGTGTTCGCCGGCGCGACCATGTACAGGATGAGGATCGCCCGCATGCCGTAGTAGCTGAAGCGCTCCCACATTTCCGTGAAAAAGAGGGTTGCCAGCCCGCGCGGGTGGCCGAAAAAGCGCGTATCCTCCCGCGGCTTCACGTCGGTCTGGGTCGACATGCACCGCCAGTGTAGCACCGCCGGTCTGTTAGCATGTGCAGATGGATTGGCAAGCGCACGGCATCCGCATTGTCCGGGCGGGCGAGTTGGATACGAATACGCCGCAGACGCCGGGCATGACGCGCGCCGCCGCCATCACCCATGCCACTGCCGGTGCGCAGAAGCTCTGGGCGGGGACGGTCGTGGTCGAGCCGGATGCCAAAACCGGGGCGCACCATCACGGCGAGCTCGAAACTGTCCTCTATATCGTCAAGGGGCGTGCGCGGTTTCGCTGGGGCGAAAAGCTGGAGTATGTCGACGAGGCCGGTCCGGGCGATTTCATCTATGTGCCGCCCTACGT
>DASXAK010000103.1:0-13571 GCA_036406715.1 Bryobacteraceae bacterium
TAAGCTGTTCACCGCCCGGGGACTCATCCACCAGGTGTGTTGGACCATCGCAATGCTGGAGCTGTTGGTGTACAGCATTCCGCTGACCGGAAACAATCCCGGCTGATCCACCGGTGTGCTCTGGGTAAAGAGTTGCAGAAAAAGTTGGTGGTGCGGGCTCGGGACCGCGTCCACCCGCAGGCCCCCCTGATTATCGTCAAGAGTATCCCGCGGATTCCCGAAAACGTTGTTCGGCCGGGCTGCCAAGCTGGAGCCGGGCAGATAATACGGGAGCAGGTTCCGGGCCACTTGATTGATTCGTGCCGGCGGGATCGCTCCGTTTGGGAAAGGGGTTCGACTGTTCGAATCGGGGAAGTAGCTGGCCGGGTCGTAAATCGTGTGGCCAGTAACGGCGAGATCTCCACCGAACATCGCCTCGGTCGGACTGAAACCTGCGGTGGAAAATGCGGTCAACTCGCGGGTCCCCTCATAGAAACCATAGAACCAAACTTTATTGCGCCGGAGCGGACCTCCTGCCGCGAAGCCGAATTGGTTTCGTTTCAAGTCTTCCGTTGTGCTGGCGAAGAAGCTCCTCGCGTCCAATTCGCGATTTCTCAGGAACTCGAAGGCCTCGCCATGAAACTGATTGCTCCCACTCCTGGTAACGATGTTGACCACCCCGGCGCCCGATCCCTGGTCCGGCATCAGGAAGCTCTGCTGCACCACGAATTGGTCGATGGCCGCGATCGAGAATCCCGCCGCCAGTTCGCCGTCTCTCGATCCGCTGAGATTGAGGCCGTTCAACGAGTAGCCGGTCGAATGGGGAAAGGTGCCTGGCAGAATGACGGCTCGCGAAGGCGGACCGACATTTGCCGTGGAGAGATTATTGGCCGGGCTAAGGTCCAGGACGCCACCCGCCAGTAGCGCCAGTTGTAAGAAATCGCGCCCGTTGAGAGGCAACTGCTGCACGCGTTTCGAATCCACGATTGCGCCCGTCGTATTGGAGTCGCTGTCCAGTTCGACGGACGAAGGCGGCGAGACGAGAACCACCGTATGCACGTCTCCGACTCTCAACGTAATCGGAACCGAAGCCACCTCGCCGGCCTCAACGGTCAACTCATCTATCTGGTGAGTGGTGAAACCGGCCTTCCCCGCCTGCAACGAGTAAACCCCCGCAGTCACCGAGGGGAACAGGAACGATCCGTTGCTGTCCGTTTCGGACTCGCGGATTAACCCTTTGGACTCCTCCGTAAGGACGATTCTGGCTCCTGCGATCGATCCGCGGGATTCGTCGCGAACTGTGCCCGCAACCGCTTCCGCGCCCAGGGCGCGCGTGGAACAGTGCACCGCCGCCAACGCGATCAACAGAATCTGGAACCGCCTTAGACTCCAGCGAATCACGATTTTCACCGATCGCGGATTAACTTCGGTCATGATACCTTTATACGAGATCTCTTGGAGCCGGACGGTTCCGGTGGAAATCGCATCGCCACCCTCGACGTTCATGGGAAGGCTTGCCCGAGCACTGCGTCTCAAGGGTCCCGTCGCAGACCAGCCGACAGCCAGAACGTTTTATGCGCTGCTGTGGGGCCTTCAACTACTGTTCACCATTCACGCCGGAATCGGGATTCTCCTGACCATTCGCAACGAGTCTTTCCAGGAGGGCTTCGGCTTCGTCGCATTGGTCAACGCCTTACTGGTTCTGACGCCCGGCACCTGCCTGATTCTGCTTCGCCGTGGTCTGCTTCGGCCGGCGGGCGCCGTCTATCTCGCCGGGGTTTGGCTGGCGTATACACTGATCATCCTTTTCAACGGTGGCATCCACCATGTCGGTTTGGCGGTTTACATCGCCCTGCCCGTGTCCGCGGCTTGGCTCTTCGGCTATAGGCCTGCCTTGTGGACCGCCGCCGCCTGCCTCGGAAGTGCGACCACCATGGCGGTGCTCGAAACCATAGGAGTTGGCCCCTTGCATTACTTCCAGGGTCTGCCGATCGGGATCTGGTTTGTGTTGCTGGAGTGCTCCCTGATGGGCGTGGTGCCAGTCGCGACGGTTCTTTCCTCTCTTCAGGGCGCGCTAGTCGAGCTCCAGGAACACCGGCATCACCTCGAAGATCAGGTGCAGCGACGGACCGCGGAATTGGTCGAAGCTCGAGATCAGGCCGAGAGAGCCAGCCGAGCGAAAACAACATTCCTCGCCAGCATGAGCCACGAGTTGCGCACACCCTTAAATGCCATTCTCGGGTTTTCCGCCATAGTGCGAACGGATGGCGGCCTGTCCGATGAGCACCGCAAGGATCTGGAAATCGTTGGCAACAGCGGAGAGCACCTGCTCGCGCTCATAGACGACATCCTGGACACCGCCAAGATCGAGACTGGCAGCGTCGTGGTGGAGAGCGAGGGCTTCAACTTGCACGTGCTTGTAAACGACGCAGTGAATATGATGCGCGAGCGGGCGCGAGCCAAGAACCTGGAGCTGACGCTGGACCTTTCCCCCAGTGCGCCCCGCTGTGTTCGCTCAGACCCGGGAAAGCTTCGCCAGGTTCTGGTTAATCTGGTCGGCAACGCCGTAAAGTATACCGACGAAGGGCGCGTTGCCGTGAGACTGGACGCGAAGCCAGCAGATGGCTGCTCACAGGTCTTGCTGCTTCTCGATGTGGAGGATACGGGCATCGGCATTGCTCTGCAGGATCAGTCTCGCATCTTCGATCCCTTCGTCCAGGCCGGGACGAGAACCAGGCAGGGTGTTGGATTGGGACTCGCCATTTGCCGGAACGTCGTACAGGTTTTGGGTGGAATCATTCAACTGGAAAGTCAACCCGGCCGGGGCACTCGATTCCACGTCGAAGTGCCCGCGGAAGCGGTAGACCCCTCAGAACTGCGATCTCAGGCGTTGTACGGGGAGCAAGTTATCGGCCTCCAGCCCGGCCAGCCCGAATACCGCATTTTGATCGTGGAGGATCAGAAGGAGAACCGGCTTTTGCTCGACCGTCTGCTTCGGGCCGCCGGATTCCAGGTGCGAGGCGCGGAGGACGGCCTTCAGGCAGTCGAAGCATTTCGCGTATGGCGCCCGCACTTCATCTGGATGGATTTGGGTCTTCCCATCCTGGGAGGATTGGAAGCAGCCAAGAGTATTCGCGCGATGGAAAGCGGAAGCGAGGTCAAGATTGTGGCCGTCACGGCCTCGGCCTTCGCTTCGGAACGCGAGCAGGTGCTTGCCGCGGGTCTGGATGACCTTCTGCGAAAACCGTACCGCCCGAGGGAGATCTTTGAATGCATGTCCCGCCATCTGGGCGTTCGTTATCTTCATGATGCTATGCCGCAGATAGCCGCCGGCGAGCCTCGCGTGGCCATGCGTCCCGAGGACCTCGCATCGCTTCCCGCGGAACAACTCGAGGAACTGGAACAGGCTGTCGTTTCTTTGGATCCGGAACGAATCGCACGCATCGTGCACCAAATCTCGGATCGAAATGCGTCCCTCGGCGCTGTCCTAAAGCGTTTAGTCGATAGCTTCGTATATACTCCGATTTTCACAACCCTCCAAAGCTGCAGACGGACGACCACTCAAACCGGCCAGTGACGATCCTGTTTCTGCGTTCAGTCAGCGCTTAACACGACAGCAATCGTGGCGGCGATGACCGTGGTCAATCGGCAGAGCGCCGTAGACTTGGCTAAACACGCAAGCGGCTGGAGCATGCCAGAGGTTGCCTTGAGGACTCCGCCACGCGGAAAGCGCATGCAACATTAACGCGCCTGAACAGGGTCACATCATCAAAATCGTCCCAAATCCTCCAGTGCCAAAAGCTTTTCATCTCAAAGACATGGCGTACCCCGACAAGCCAAGTTGCCGTGTTGTGGCCTTATCGGAAATTGCGCCATCTGGGGCCACTTGGCCTTCAAGTCCGCTAGGCGGCCACGTATCTTGAGAGGGATCGATGGAGTTGGCTGGGAGGCAGGGATTCGAACCCCGATACGCAGATCCAGAGTCTGCAGTCTTACCGTTAGACGACCTCCCAACGGAGTCTTCATTCTAACAAACGCGCCTGCGGGAGATCCAGAAGACGCCGCGTAGTACACTGGGGTTTCTGAATGAATAAGTGTTTGCGGCTCTGCGCGGTAGTGGCGCTGAGCGTGGCCGCGGCGCGCGCGGTCGACTGGAAGACGCTGAAGCCGCAGGGATATGTCAGCGACTTCGCGCGCGTGATCGATGCCGAGAGCCGGCAACGGCTGGAAACCTATTGCGGGATCGTCGAGCGGTCCACGGGAGCGCAGATCGCGCTGGTGACCATACCGTCGCTCGAAGGCGAGCCGATCGAAGACGTCGCCAATACGATTTACCGGACCTGGGGCGTCGGGCAAAAGGGCAAGGACGAGGGGATCATGCTGCTGCTGGCGATTCGCGACCGGCGCAGCCGCCTGGAAGTGGGTTACGGGCTCGAGCCGATTTTGCCGGATGGGCTGGATGGCAGCATCCTGCGCGAGATGCGGCCGGCGTTGCGGCAGCGGCGTTACGGGGAAGCCATGCTGGCCGCGGCCGACACCCTCGGCAACACCATTGCGGCGGCGAAGCATGTGACGTTAAACGCGCCGCTCGAGCGGCGAATCCGGCCGCGCACCACGGATTCGATTCCGTGGCCGGTCATACTGGGTGGCATCTTCCTTCTGGTGTGGCTGATGAAGCGCGGCGGTCCGCGCGGTTACGGCGGCGGCGGGGGAGGGGGATTTCTCCCGGGCTTGATTCTGGGGAGTATGATGAACCGCGGGTCGTGGGGCGGGCGCGGGAGCGGCGGGTTCGGAGGGTTCGATTCGGGTGACGGGTTTGGCGGCTTCGGCGGCGGAGATTCGGGCGGCGGCGGGGCTTCGAGCGACTGGTAAGGCGCGATGGATCAGGCAGTGAATCAACTGGTGGAAAAGCTCCGGGCGGCGTATGGAGACCGCCTGGTTTCCGTGGTGCTGTACGGCTCGGCGGCGAGCGGCGATCATCATCCGAAGTTCTCGGATTACAACGTGCTGTGCGTGCTGCGCGCGATTACACCGCGCGAGCTGCGGGAAAGCGAAGAGATTTTCCGGTGGTGGCGCGAGCAGGGCAGTCCGGCACCGCTGCTGTTGAGCGAACACGAGGTCACCGCATCCACCGATTGCTTTGCGATCGAGTTTCTGGATATCAAGCAGCAGCATCAGGTGCTGCACGGTAAAGACGTGGTCTCGGGGCTGGCGGTGGACCGCTCGTTTTATCGCGCGCAGGTGGAGCACGATCTGCGGGCCAAGCTGCTGCGGCTGCGGCAAAAGGCGTCGGGAATGCTGTCGGACGCCGATCTGCTGCGGCGGCTGCTGGTGGACTCGATCTCGACGTTCGCGGTGCTGTTCCGGCACGCTTTGGCGCTTTACGGGGTCGAAGCGCCCCATCGCAAACGCGAGGTGATCGACCAGGCTCACAAACAATTCGGGTTTGACGCGGCTCCGTTCACCAAACTGTTGGACATTCGGGAGGATCGGTTGAAGCCGCGCGACGTGGAGCCGGTGGGAGTGCTGGCGGGATATCTGGAAGGTATTGGCGCGGTAATCGACGCGGTGGATCGTCTGGAAAAATAGGAGAGTACTGCAATGAAAGCAGCTCTGATCATTATTGTGATTCTGGTTGTGGCGGCACTCGCGATGGGCAGCCAGTTCGTGAGCGTGCGCAACGACCTGGTAACGCAACGCGAGTCGGTGAACAGCGCGTGGTCGCAGGTGGATGTCGTGCTGCAGCGCCGCGCCGACCTCATCCCCAACCTGGTGGAAACCGTGAAAGGGTTCGCCAGCCACGAGACGGAAGTGTTCAAGAACATCGCCGACGCACGAGCGGCCCTGATCAGCGGCCGCACGCCGCAGGAGAAGATCCAGGCGAACGACCAGTTGACCGGAGCGCTCAGCCGGCTGCTGGTGGTGGCTGAGAACTATCCGCAGTTGCGGTCGAACGAAAACTTCCTGCGGCTGCAGGATGAGCTGGCGGGAACTGAGAACCGGATCGCCGTCGAGCGGCGGAAGTACAACGAGACGCTACAGAAGTACAACACGTCGATCCAGGTTTTCCCCAATAACATCGTGGCCGGAATTTCGGGATTCCAGCGCAATGACGCGTATTTCAAGACCGAGCCGGGGGCGCGGACAGCGCCGTCGGTGAAATTCTAAACCGATGGCGGATTTAGAGCGGCTGCAGCAGATCGCCACGGGGCTGGGCGTGCCCACCGCGCGCCGCCACATTTTTCTTTGCGCGGAACAAACGAAACCCAAGTGCTGTTCGGAGGAAGCCGGGGCGGAGGCCTGGGGTTATCTGAAGAAGCGGCTGGCGGAACTGGGGCTGCTCGACCGCGTCTACCGCACCAAGGCCAACTGCCTGCGGATTTGCGAGCAGGGCCCGATTGCGGTGGTGTATCCGGAAGGCGTCTGGTATCACTCGGCGACGCCGGAGGTGCTGGAGCGGATTATCCAGGAACATCTGATCGGCGGGCGGGTGGTCGAGGAATTTGTATTTGCGCGCAGCCCGGTCTGCGGATAGGGCTACTCCTCGGGAGCTTGCTCCGGGGGTTCGAAGCTATCCAGCAGGCCGGGGTCTTTGGCGAAGCGCTTCAGGACGCGTACAATGTCGCCGGTCCGAAAGCCGGCGCGGACGAGGCGGCGGTACGCGGCGGCGAGGTCTTTATCCTCTTCAAATAAGTGCTCACGGGGGGCGAGCCTGTATTTGCGGCGGATCCATTCCTCGATGAGCGACTCCTCATTGACGTCCTGATAGATCTGGCGGGCGGCGCGCTCGGCGAGGGCAGGGGCGACGCGGCGCTGGCGGAGGTCCTGAACGACGCGGGTGCGGCCGAACTTGTCGTTGGCGAGACGAGAGGCGGCGAAGTTCTCCGCGAATCGCTGGTCGTTCAAATAGCCGTGGTCTTTGAGGCGGGCCAGGATGTCGTCGACATCGGCCAATCGGCTGGCCCGGCGCCGTAATTTGTCTTTCAATTCACCGGTGGAATGAGCGCGCCCGCCCAGCACCTTGAGCGCGTAAGACCAGAGGCCATCGGCATCCAGGAGACGTTTCTTACTTTCCTCCATGATGTTCGATTCTCGCGCGGAGTATACTGAAAACGGAAATTCGAACGGGTTTTCATTCCAGGGATCGCGCCGATTTGAGGAGGAAAAATGGACAAGAACGGGCTTTCAGCCTTCCTGCTGGGTTTGGGTGTGGGTGTCGGGATCGGCATGTTGTTTGCACCGAAATCCGGCCAAGAGACTCGCGACATGCTGCGGAACAAGGCCGGCGAGGGCGGCGAATACTTGAAGCAGCGCGGCGATGAGATCAGGCAGACCGCGAGCGAGTGGGTGGACAAAGGCCGGGACGCGCTGAACCGGCAGAAGGACACGCTGGCCGATGCGGTGCAAGCCGGGCGGCAAGCGTACCGCGACGTGGTGAATCCGTCGTCGTCGGAAGGCATGGCTCACCAGTAAGGATCGGGCTGCTCCCTTGCGCCGGTGGGACAGGGCGCAAGGGGGCGGCTGGCCGGAGAGGCTTCTTCCGCATGTCTGACGACGTTTTTCGAATTGTGATTATGGTGGCAGTCGCGCTGGCCTGCCTCGCCTTTCTAATTCAGGCTGGGGTGATCATCGCGCTGTACGGCGTCGTCAGCAAGATGCAGAAGAAGATGTCTCCGGTGCTCGATCGAGCCGATGAGATCGGCAAGGCCGCCACGCCGGTAATCGCGAAGGCGGGAGCGGTGATCGAAAAGGCTCATCCGCTGCTTGAACGAGCCGGTCCGGTGCTCGACAGCGCGAAGGAAATCCTGAAGAAGACGGAAGCGATCATCGATGAGACCCGCCCGAAGGTGGCGGAGATTTCAACCGAGACGGCGGCCATCGTCAAGTCCAGCCGGCTCCAGGTGGACCGGATCGGCGAGTTATTGGGCGAAGCCGGCTCTCGCGCCAAGGAGCGGCTGGAGCAGATCGACCGCTCGGTGGACAACACAGTAGAGCATCTCGAGCAGGCCGGCGACGTCATGAAGCGCGCGGTGATGCGGCCGGTGAAGGAAGTGAACGGCCTGGCCGCGGGGATTTCGGCCGCCGTATCGGCGCTCGCCCACGGGAAGCGGCGGCAGTCGGTGGACCACGCGACCCAGGACGAAGAGATGTTCATCTAGTTCCTCTTCAGACTCCTGCCTCAATTTCCATCAGCCACTCTCAAGGCCGCGCGAACGGCTACGCGCTTACCGTGGCAGGTGGGAGACCTGCCCCACGTCGGTCGGTCGACCACCGACGCAGGACGAGAAAGCTGTCTATCTCGCGGCATCATCCGCGTGCCGCACACACGCCACCACGAGGCGGATCTGTTCAAAGGTGATTTCCGGGGGCAGGGCTTCGCGCAGCGGTTTGAGCCACTGAGATCCCAACCGCCCGATGGCTTCCGCGATCTGACGGTGCGCGGCTTCACCAACCCACTCCATCCGGTATTCGAGGCGGCCTTTCTCGATCAGGTCCGCAATCATGTGGACCACGGTCGAGAGTTGCCGGCCGCGGATCTGAGCAATCTCTTCGAAGCTCTTTCCTTCGGCCAGCAGGCGCATCGTCTCTTCGGCGGGCGAGGCCTGCGCCACTTCACGCGCGGCGGCGCGGGCCCCTCGTTCGAAGGCTTCGAAGGCAGCGAAAATATCCGAGCCGTATAGCTCGGCTTTGCGTTCGCCGATGCCGAACACGCCCAGCAGCTCGCGAAGGTTGGAGGGCCGCTTGCGGCATAAGTCCTCCAGAGCAGCGTCGCTCAATACGACGTAGGCGGGCACCTGCGCACGCTGGGCTGCGCCGCGCCGCCACTCCTTCAAAAAGGCCAGCAGGTCCGCGTCCGCCGGCGGTTCGGCGGTCTTGAGCGGCGCGGGTTTCATCAGGCCTCGCGGAGCCTCGGGCTTCGGCGGAGTTTTTTCCCGTGCGACCGCAATCTTTTCTTCCGGCGTGGGAGCGGCGAGCCACTCGGGAATGTTGCCGCAGACATCGCACATTTCGCACCGCTCCCACTTCGGAACCTGTCCGAAGTGCATGCAGACCTGACCGTGGCGGCAGCGGTCCTGCTCGACGAAGCGGCGGACGGTATGGTACCGCTGCCAGGCCCGCTCCTTCTCGTCGGGGTCGATGAGCTTTTCGATGAAGTACGCCAGCAGGCCGGCGTCCTTGGGCTGCCAGAGCAGGACACAATCGGAAGGCTGGCCATCGCGTCCGGCGCGGCCCGCTTCCTGGTAGTATTGCTCGATCGATTTCGGCAGCGAGGTGTGAATGACCGCGCGGACGGCGGCCTTGTTGATTCCTAAGCCGAAGGCGATCGTACCGACCAGGACGCGGACTTCGTCGGTCATCCAGCGCTCCTGGTTGCGGCGGCGCTCGGCGCTTTCCATCTGGCCGTGGTAGGGAATGGCGGGGATCTTGCGGTCGGCGAGGTAATCGACTGTCTCTTCCACGCTGGCGATGGTCGGCGCGTACACGATCACGCTCTGCCCGGAATAGGCTCGCAGACCGGCGAGCAAAAGGCGCCGGTGATCCTGTTTCTCACACTTGCGAATCACGTATCGCAGATTGGCGCGATGAAAACTGGCGATGTACTTGTGAGGGTCGCGAAGCTGGAGTTGCTGGAGAATATCGTGGCGCACGCGGCGGGTGGCGCTGGCGGTGAAGGCGGCGATCGGCTTCTCGGGAAATTGATGGCGTAGCGCGCTGAGCTGCCGGTATTCGGGGCGGAACTCGTGGCCCCATTCCGAGATGCAATGCGCCTCGTCAATCGCGAAGCAGGCCACCGGCACTTTGGATAGCCACCCGATCGTATCGGCGCGGGCGAGGCGCTCGGGCGAGAGATAGAGCAGCCGGAACGCGCCCTGCACGGCCGCGCGCATCACCGTTCGCTGCTCCTCGGGCGGTAGCGTGCTGTTCAAGAGCGCGGCTGGAATGCCCATGTCCGCCAACTGCGCGACTTGATCCTGCATGAGCGCGATCAGCGGCGAAACCACGACGACGGTCTGGCCGAGCACGAGCGCGGGGAGCTGATAGCACAGCGACTTGCCGCCTCCGGTCGGCATCACGACGGCGACGTCGTTTCCGGTCATCAGGCTGTGAATGATCCGCTCCTGCAGAGGGCGAAAGGAATCGTAGCCCCAGTAGCGCTTCAGGGCGTCATGGATATCCTGCACTGGAGAATAACGAGTGTAGCAGGCGGGTAATGGTCCGGAGCGTTGTCAGAAACGTTATCCGAATTTCAGGTCCAACTTCCGGATCGTCAGCGGCGGCGCCGCTTCGAGCATCGCGCGGACGCTTTTGTGAGTGACCGGGTGGCGCAGGTCGGGCGCGAGTTCGGCCAGCGGCGCCAGCACAAAGCGGCGTTCGGCCATGCGCGGGTGCGGTACTTCCAGCCTGCCGCTGCGGATCACGGTCCGGCCGTAGAGCAGGATGTCGAGATCAATTGTGCGCGGCCCATTCGGGACTGTACGCACGCGGCCCAGTGCCTGCTCGATCTTCGCGATGCGGCTCAACAACTGCATGGGGAACAGGTCAGTCTCAATTTCGGCAACCAGGTTGAGGAACGAGCGCTGGGCGGTGAAGCCGACGGGTTCGGTTTCGTAAACCGACGAGACACGAGTGACGCGCAAATCCGGGGCCGCCAGTTTCGAGAGCGCATTTTCGATATGTTGCTCGCGATTCCCGATATTCGACCCCAGGCCCAGATACGCGATCTTCATGAAGAGTCAGAAGAGCGTCGTCTGCGCGCCGTTGCGGGATTTCGGCTTTACCTTGAAATGCTCGAAAGCCAGGGCCGTGGCTTCGCGGCCGCGCGGCGTTCGGTTGAGGAAGCCGAGCTGGATGAGATAAGGCTCGTAGACTTCTTCGATCGTGTCCGGTTCCTCGGATATGGACGCGGCGATCGTGTTCAACCCCACGGGGCCGCCCCGGTATTTCTCGAGAATCGTCATCATGATTTTCTGATCGATCTCGTCGAGGCCGTAGCGGTCGACGTCCAGCAGGTTGAGCGCCGTCTGCGACACCGGCAGCGTGATGCGGCCGTCGGCGCGCACCTGCGCATAGTCGCGGACGCGCCGCAAAAGGCGATTGGCGATGCGCGGCGTGCCGCGGCAGCGGCGGGCGATCTCCTCGGCTGCGGAATCTTCGATTTCGGTGTTCAACAGGTGCGCGGAACGATTCACGATCGCTTTCAATTCACTGACACCGTACGGATCGAGCCGCAAGACGAGCCCGAAGCGGCCGCGCAGGGGCGCGCTTACCAGGCCCTGGCGCGTGGTGGCGCCGATTCCGGTGAACTTCGGCAGCGGCAACGAATGCGTGCGCGCGCCCGGGCCAGCGCCCACCAGGATATCGACGCGAAAATCCTCGAGCGCCGAATACAACATCTCTTCGATATCCGGCATCAAGCGATGGATCTCGTCGATGAAGAATACCTGGCGCGCCCGGATATTGCTCAGAATGCCCGTCAAGTCGAGCTTCTTTTGGAGCACGGGGCCGGAGGTGGCGGAAAACGTGACGTCCAGTTCTTCGGCGATGATCGAGGCGAGCGTGGTTTTGCCCAGTCCCGGAGGACCATAGAGCAGCACGTGGTCCATCGCTTCACCGCGCAGGCGCGCCGCTTGGATGGCGATCGACAGATTCTCCTTGAGCTTGTTCTGACCTGTGAACTCCTCCAGCCGGCGCGGCCGCAGGCCTGCCTCGAACTGGATGTCTTCGGGCTGGCGATCTCCGGAAACCACGTGCCGGTCGGGCATTCGCTACCAGCTTACCTTACGAGTTCCAGAGCGCGGCGAAACAGCGGCTCGAACTCGGTTGCCGGCGCGCCGGCGCTCTTGGCTTTGCGCACGGCGGTTTCGGCCTGGGGACGCGCGCAGCCGAGGTTGAGTAGAGCTGAAAGCACGTCCTGCTCGATCGCAGAGAGCGTCACAGCGGGAACGGCGGGCGCTTCTCCGGAAACCACAGGCAGTTTATCGCGGAGCTCGAGCACCATGCGTTCGGCCGTTTTCTTGCCGATTCCGGGGATGCGGACGAGCCGTTCAACCTCGCCGCGGCCGATGGCGTGGATGAGGTCAGGCGCGGCGAGACCGGACAGGATGGTCACGGCCAGTTTTGGTCCGATGCCGCTCACCGCGATCAGTTTCTCGAACAGAGCTTTTTCGTCCTGGGTCAGGAAGCCGTAGAGGGCAAGCGCGTCCTCGCGCACGTGCGTGTGGATGCGAAGACGCACCTCCGAACCAGCGTCAGGCAGGTGCGTGTAGGTCGAAACCGGGATTGTGACATCGTAGCCGACGCCGCCGGCTTCCACGATGGCCTGATTGGGGTGTTTCTCCAGCAGCACGCCGCGGAGGAGAGCAATCATAAATTTGGAAGACTTCGATTATCGCCGGTAGAAGAAATCGTGCGCAACCGTGAAGCGCCGACCGATAAACTCGTAAGTGAATGGCCAGGCGGCGTTTTTTTGTCGATTCAGTGCGCGGCGGCGCGGCGGAGCTTCGGGGCGAGGACGCACGCCACCTCTCCCGCGTGCTACGCGCCGAAGCCGGTCAGAAATATGAGATCTCTGACGGGCAGTCGGCATGGCTGGCCGAAATAGCCGAAGCCCGTGGCGATCTCGTTGTGTTTCGCGTCCTGGAGCCTGTAGCCGCGCCCGAACTGCCGGTGCACATCACCTTGCTTGCGGCGCTCATCAAATTCGATCGCTTCGAATGGATGGTTGAAAAGGCGACCGAAGTGGGGGTCGAGCGCATCCTGCCCGTGGAAACAGCCCGCTGCGAAAAGGGCCTGTTCGAGGCGTCGCGGAAACGGAGCGATCGCTGGATGCGGGTCGCGCGCGAAGCCAGCCAACAATCGCGGCGGCTGCGCGCTCCGGAAATCCTGCCGGCTGTGCGTTTTGATTCTGCATTGAAGACGGAAGCCGATTCCCGCTACCTTCTGGAAGAGACGACGGCGCCGCCGCTGCTGGCGTCTCTACCAGCCTCCCGCGTTTCCTCCGCGCAGGTTGCTGTGTGGGTCGGGCCGGAGGGGGGATGGACCGATCCCGAGCGCGAGGCTGCCGTCGCGTCCGGGTGGATGCAGGTCTCCTTGGGACCCTTGGTACTACGTGCGGAAACAGCCGCTTCTGTCGCGGTTGCTATCCTTCTACAGGCTTGGAGCGCGTCCGACCACCCCTAAAATAAGAGTGGATGAATCCGAACTCGGCGTTGGCCCCGTTACTTCTCCTTGCGCAGATCTATATCGTCATAATCCTCTTCGGCGCCGCCGGCCGCCGCTGGTCTGGGTGGAAACGGGACGCCGCCCGCGGTGCTGTACTCCTCTTCGAAGCATCGGTTTTCATCGCGTACGTGGGCAATTTCAGCTATCGGTTCAGGCTGGATGCGGCCGGCTCGTTCCGGCCACTTCTGGGTGCGATTTCTCTCGTTTACCTGGCCGCCTCGGCGGCGATCCTGGCGCTTTGCCTGATCCTGCGGCCGATCCGCAAGCATTTGGATTCTCCGACGGATCCCGGCCGCCGCCGCGCGCTGGATCTGGCCGGAAGCGCCTTGCTTTGTTCCCCCGTCGCGGCAATTTCGTATGGCTCGCTG
>DASXAK010000104.1:0-4867 GCA_036406715.1 Bryobacteraceae bacterium
TACGTCGCCCAAATGGTACAGCCCGGGTGCCGGCACGGATTTTTCGATATATTCGATTCGACCGTGTTTCCGCAGATCGTCCAGCTTGGTCCTCAGCCTCGGGAAAAGGCTGCCAACATCCATTTGAGTGTGTATCACCAACCGGGCCGGCCCGGCCACTGCCGCGAAAGCTTCAATCAGAAGGTCTGTCCCCTTGCGCACGGGATTCATGCCCGCGGAATGAAAAAAAACGACCTTCCCCGGTTCCACCGGCTCGAGCGTCTGCGGCTGGAAGACATTCACTTCAGTTCCCCACGGCACATAGAATGATTGCGGGTGCCAGTCGAACACGCTGTAGTGCCGCCGCGTATTACAGATTAGAAAGTCGTAGCAGCCGAATAGCGGAACCGTCTGCTCCGTGTAGTAATCGACATAGCTGCCGGCAATTACCCCGAGCGAGGCACACAAAATAACCGGCTCCCACCAATGCTGCTCGTTGAAAAATACAATGTCGAGCGCATTCCGTTTCACCCACCCGGCAAAGTCATTGAGTTCCACCGAGTGAGCCAGCGGCACCACCGGAAGCTTGCCCCAGGTGACCCGTTCGTCATCCCATTCCGGATTGCTCGCCGCCCTCTCCTCGCCGCCGCGCGCGTAGATGAAAACCGTGTGTTCCTTTTCCAGCACGCGCCGGTACTGGCGTGAGACGTAAGCCGCGCCTCGTTCAAACCACGTTGTTACGATGCCGATGCGCATTCGCCCTGCCACGCGCGATTGAGAACGGCTTCGCCGATCCGCTCACACGCGTGCCCGTCGCCATAGGGATTGTGAATGTGGGAGACGCGCTGGTACGCCTCCGAATCATCGAGCAGGCGTTCCGCTTCGCTAACAATCCTGGCGACGTCTGTTCCCACCAGACGCACCGTGCCGGCTGCGACCCCCTCCGGCCGCTCCGTCTTCTCGCGCAGGACCAGAACCGGTTTGCCCAGCGAAGGCGCCTCTTCCTGAATCCCGCCCGAATCCGTCAGCAGAAGATAGGCGCGGCTCATGAGGTCGACGAAATCGACATATTCGAGCGGCTCGAGCAAGGTTATGCGCTGGGTGCCTCCTAGCAGCCTCGTCACCGGCGAAATCACGTTCGGGTTGCGATGAACAGGGTAAACGATCTGCACATCCGGCCGCGCCGCCAGCCGGGTCAGCGCTTCGCAAATGCGCTCGAAGCCCTGCCCGAAACTTTCCCGCCTATGCGCCGTTACCAGGATCAATTTTTTGCCCGGATCCAGTTCGCTCCAGGTGCGCGCCGCCAGGTGCCCGGAGCGGAGCGCATCCCGCACGTAGAGCACCGCATCGATCCCGGTATTGCCGGTTACGGGCACGGCATCTGCGTCCACTCCCTCGCGGAGAAGATTGTCGCGCGCCCAATCCGTCGGCGCAAAATGAAGCGCCGCGAGCCGCGTCGTAAAAACGCGATTCAACTCTTCGGGATACGGCTGGCGCAGATCCCCGGTCCGCAGGCCCGCCTCCACATGCCCGATCGCGATACGTTGATAAAATGCCGCCAGCGCGCCCGCCATGGTGGTCGTTGTGTCGCCCTGCACGAGCACCAGGTCGGGCCGCTCTTCCTCCAGCACCGGCTCGACCGCCGAAAGAACCCGTGCCGTGGTCTGCGAAAGCGTCTGCCCCGGCATCATCAGATCCAGGTCATAGTCCGGCGTGATGCCAAATATACCGAGTACCTGGTCCAGCATCGCGCGATGCTGCGCCGTCACGCACACCTTCACCGCGAACGAAGCAAGCGACCGCAGGTGCAGCACCAGCGGAGCCATCTTGATCGCCTCCGGCCGCGTGCCGAAGATGAACAGTGTTCGGATCACGTCTTCAGGATTCCCTGGCCGCCACCTTCAATTCCGAAGGCGCATTCGCGGTATCCCAGAAATTCCAAATGTCGAAAACAGGGCGCCCCCGCAGATCCAGCTCTTTGTAAACCTTGTGCGGAGTGCACAGCACCAGCACATCACTCTCCGCCAGAACCGTCTCGAGCGCCACCAGGTCCCGATCACCCTTCACGTACGGGTCCGTGGTCAGCACGCGCCCGGCCTTCATGGCGAGCAGCTTTTTTAACTTGTAGCTGAGCGAAGAGCGCGGATCGTCGATATTCGCCTTGAACGCCATGCCGAGCAGCCCGACCGTGATGTCCTGCAGCCGGTGGCGCGCCGCAATCTGGTCGACAATGAACTGCGGCATGCCCTCATTTACCAGCATTGCCGCAAAGCCCAGGCTGAACTGGTTGCGGTAGAACGCGGCCAACTGCATCGTGTCCTTGAAAAGGCACGGCCCTGCCGCCAGTCCTGCGCCCGGCATTTCCCCGCGGGGATAGTTCCGGCGCATCCCGTCCAGCACCTTGTAGTAGTCCACGCCCGCCGCATTGGCGATCAGGTAAAACTGGTTGGCGACCGCGAACTGAATATACCGGTAGGCGTTATTGAACAGTTTCACCAGCTCCGCTTCCACGGGCGCAAGCCGCACAATTTCGGGCGAAATCGCGGAAAACAGCTTTGCCGCCGCTTCTTCGGCTTCGGGCGTTGTGCCGCTGACAATTTGCGGGAGCGTCTGCAGTTCCTCAATCGCATGGCCCTGCACGATGCGCTCCGGACAAAAGCAAAGCCGCGTCTTCTTCCCTTTCGACGCCAGATACTCGCCGATCGATTCCGTCACTCCGGGATAGACCGTCGAGCGGAGCACCATGAGCTGATCGTCCCTGAGGAATGGCAGGAGCCCATCGATGCAGCGCTTCACCGCCTTGAGCGACGGGTTCATAAACTCGTCGACCGGCGTGCCGATAATGATGACGACAATACCCACGTCGCGCACCACCTCCGGCGACGTGGAAAACGAGAGCGCCCCCTTGGCCAGCACCTCGGCCAACAGCGGCTCCGCGCCGTGCTCGATGAAGGGCATCTTGCCCGACGCAATCGTGTCGAGCGCCTTCTGATTCACGTCGTACAGCACCACATGGTGACCGCGCGCTCCGAACACAATCGAAAGAGGCAGTCCGACGTGGCCCGCGCCTCCGACCACACAGATATCCGGGGTTACTCCGCCTTGCGGCATAGATAATCAGATCTCCTTCGCGCGCGGCCTCGCCGCGGCGGAAGTCTCCATTGTAGCGGCTTGAAGCTCCGGGCCGGAAAGTCGTCGTGATAGCCCTACGGATTGGCGGTCTCGACAGCCGCCGCGGCCGCCGCCACTGCTCGATCCGCATTCACACGGCCCCAGCCGAAGGCCGGATCGAACCCGGGCGGGCCCAGATCGTCTGCTGTCTCTTCGAGGATCGCGACCAGCTCCGAATTCGTGAGCGAAGGGTTCGCCGCCAGCATCAGCGCCGCGACTCCCGCCGCAATCGGCGAAGAAAACGATGTGCCATACCAGTAGCCGTACCCCCCACCCGCCATCGTGGTCAGAATTCCGCTTCCCGGCGCCGAAATTCCGATCCAATTTCCATAATTCGAAAATCCCGCCGGCAAATCGGCGCTATCGGTCGCGGCGACGGCAATTACGTGCTTGCATGCCGCGGGATAGTACGGCGTCGACGTGCTCTTATTCATCGCCGAAGCGAATATCACGACGCCTTTCGACCACGCATAGTCGATCGCGCTCTGCAGAAACGAAGAGGGGCTCGAGCCTCCGATGCTGATATTGATAACTCGAGCCCCATGATCGGCGGCGTATTGCACAGCAGCAGCAATACTCGAATACGCCGCAAAGTCATTGGGATCCACTACCGCAAGCGGCATGATCCTGCTTCCCCAACTCACTCCCGCCACACCCAGGCCGTTATTGCTCGCAGCGGCTAACGTCCCGGCCACGGCCGTGCCGTGCCCGAGCGTGTCCGAGGTGTCTCCCGATCCCTTCCAGAAGCTCCATCCCGGCGCCAGACTGGAAGCCAGGTCCGGATGCCCTGCATCTATGCCGGAATCGATCACAGCGACTACGACATCAGGCGCGCCCGTAGTTCGCTCCCAGGCGGCCGGCGCCTCAATCTTGCCCAGGTGCCATTGATCCTTAAACCAGGGATCATTCGGCGCGGCTCCCGAGTGGGCGTAGTAATCGCGTTCTACAGATTCGAAAAGGCCGCTCGCTTCAAGTGATTGCCGCGCTGACTCGCTACCGGCCTCAGGCACGTCTATCACGCTGATCCCAAGCGCCGGAAGGTGCCTTCTCGCCGCCGCCCGCTGCATCCGGAGAGCGCGTTCAATCCTGTTCTCCTGCACTCCCGCCCGCCTCCGGACAATCAGCCGCCCAGGCACGTATTCGCTATCGGCTCCAACAGCGATAAACCTAAAAGCGAATAACAGTCCCGAAATTCCTAATACTGTCCGGAGCCTGACCATTAGAACTCGCGCGCCCACGCCGAAAATGCTTATCGTCAATTCAGCGAACTTTCCAGAGGGATGCTCCGAAAAATTTTGGCGCGTGGTATTGAAAAACCACGCGCCACGGACACCTGCCTACAGGAACCGGGACAAGGAGCAAGGGTGAGCCTGAACGTGAGGGAATGTACAGTGCGGTGTCCGAAGAAATACGGTAAGTGGTATTGATTTTTAAGTCAACAATTCTGTCAAAGACGGGAGATTCTCAGTACTATTCCTATCGCGATATGGATCCCGGCTTTCGCCCGGTGCGCCGGTCCGTAGCCGAAAGGATGCCGCTCTATAACAACCAGCCACATAAACGCGACGTGCCGGAATCGCGGGGGCGCGCTTAATAGGAACCTGGTATAGAATCCTGTCTGCCGACTGGACCATACTGCGGTTCATGGCCAAAGGACAGGTGTTTTCCGCCCTGCTTCTGTTCGCCGCGTGTGCCTCTGCGCAAAGCAATGGGCTAC
>DASXAK010000105.1:0-15895 GCA_036406715.1 Bryobacteraceae bacterium
CCGGCCATTTTCAGTGGTGGGCTATAATTCGTAGGAGTCCGGCCCACCGATGCGGATGTGGCGAAATTGGCAGACGCGCTGGATTTAGGTTCCAGTTCCCGCGAGGGAGTGTAGGTTCAAGTCCTATCATCCGCACCAACCCCGGCAGGTCGGAGACCTGCCCCACGCAAGCCTCTACGCAATCCAAAGCGTTGTGGTTTGATGGTAAGAACATATCGTGCGGAATATGTTTCGATGGGCGGCGGGGTGCGCGGCGGCATTATTGCTGCCGTCGGCCGGCCTCGCGGCTGGGCTGCATCTGCCCCGCTTCGGCGGCGGCGGAGGCCAGGCGATTACCCTTCGCAAACGCCTCCACGTCAATACCCTGATCACGGAGCCCGGCACCGGCGAAATCGACTGGGCCGGCCTCTTCTCAACGACTACCGATAATTTCACGTTGCCGGCAGCGTTGAAGTACACGCCCGAGGGCCGGCACATTATCTGGGGGCGAACGGAATATAGCGCCGCCTTCGATTCGGTCTCGGTGGCGGACGTGGGCGGCAGCCAGATCGCGCAGTTCAGCCAGACGATCACGCTTTCGGCGACCTCCGTCCTCCACGACGGAGAAAAGCTGGATATCGCGTTCGCGCCTCAGGCCGTGTTCTTCCTGCGGGGAGAAGAGGGGGTGCGCCTGGGAGGGATTGCCATCGCGCGTTACGACACCGGACGCAACAGCCTGGGCGCTACGGTGAGTTGGCTGGCAGCGACGCACGATTCCGCCTCGAATCCGGCGGGAACGTGGGATATCGGTGCCGGGTTTGGCCGGCGGCTCGCTGCTTCGGGAGTCGTGGGGAAGTTCACGCCCCATGTGAACGTGCTGTGGGAGCGCTCGACCAGCTCCCCCTGGGTGACTTCCGTCTTCGAGGGCATCGAATATCAGATGACCGACCGGCTGGCGTTCGACATGGGCGGGCAGCATTTCGGAGTGAACGGCATCGCGACCGACAATCAGGTCATCTTCGGCATCACTCTGAACGTGGGACATTTGCGCTAGCGCCGCCAAACGACGATCATGAAAACTAGCGCGTGACGGCGGGTCTCCGAGTCCGTCTCAACTGAGAGGGAATTTATGGAATCGGTTTGGCGCGATTTGCGGTACGGATTGCGAACCCTGGCGCGGACACCCGGGTTCACGGTGGTGGCGGTGCTGTCGCTGGCATTGGGAATCGGCGCGAATACCGCCATCTTCACTCTGACGAATGCGGTGTTTCTGAATCCGCTGCCGGTGCAGGACCCCACGCACGTACTGGAAGTGTTCACGGTAGACCACGCGACGAAGACGGTGGTGGCGAACCTCACACGCACGCCGATGTCGTTTCTGAACTACAAGGATTTTCGCGACCAGAATAATGTGTTCCGCGGGCTGGCGGCGTACCTGCTGACAGGCGTCACGCTCACCGGGCGCGGCGATCCTAAACCAGCGACGGCGATGCTGGTTTCGGCAAACTACTTCGACGAGCTGGGAGTCAAACCGGCGATGGGCCGCACGTTTTCTCCGGATGAAGACCGGCAGGACGGCGGAAACCCGGTGGCGGTGCTGACGTGGGCGATGTGGCAGCAACTGTTCGGCGGCGACGGCGGGGCGATCGGCAAGACCATCGAATTCAATTCCATCGCCTACACCGTAATCGGCGTGATGCCGCCGGCGTTCAAAGGCACCCTGACGGTGATCAATCCCGAGCTGGCGTTCGTTCCGATGAGCATGCACGCACAGACGCTGCCGGGGCCTGTGGAGCAACTGTTCTACGAGCGGCGGATGCGTCTGGTGAGCGTATTCGGCCGGCTCAAGCCCGCGGTTTCGGAAGCGCAGGCGACCGCGGCGCTCGGAACCATCGCGTCACAGTTGGAGCGCGAGTATCCGGCGGCGAACAACGGCCGCGGTGTGGAAGTCGATACCCTGGCTAACGCCGCCATTGGTTTTCTGCCGCGGCGGCAGGTCGTGCTGGTAAGCGTGGCGCTCTCCGCGGTGGTCGGGCTGGTGTTGTTGATTGCGTGCGTGAACCTCGCGAACCTGCTGTTGGCGCGTTCCGCTCGCCGGGCGCGCGAGATGGGGATCCGCACCGCGCTGGGAGCGGAGCGCGGCCGGCTGGTGCGGCAGCTTCTGACCGAGAGCCTGCTGCTGGCGATCGCGGGCGGCGCGGCGGGGCTGGCGATCGGCGCGGCGGGCTCGCGGCTACTGTGGTCGTTCCGTCCGGTCGGCTTCCAGGCGAACAGCCTGGCGATCGACGTCGACTGGCGCGTGTTCGCGTTTACGGGCGCAGTGACGCTGCTGACGGCGATTCTGTTCGGCGTGCTTCCGGCGATGCGAACCTCGGTCGGCGACCTGGGAGAAGTTCTGAAGAGCGGCGGCGGACGCGGCGGCACCGAGACGTTCACACACAGCCGGCTGCGCAGCGCCCTGGTGGTAGGCCAGGTCTCGCTCGCGCTGGTGGCGCTGGCGGCCGCGGGCCTGTTTATCCGCAGCATGGACCGCGTGGAAAAGACCGATCCGGGATTTGAGGTGCACAATCTGTTCGCGTTCAACTTCGACATCGGAGCGCAGCGTTTCACGCCCGCGCGCGGCCGCGAATTTTTGCGCGCAGTGATGGACCGCGCGGCGCACGTTCCGGGCGTACACTCGGTTGCGCTGACGACGAACCGGCCAGTGGGAGGCGGCGGGATTCTCGGAACTGTCCTCAAGGAAGGTGAAACCGATCCGAACCAGGCGCTGCTCACACTCTTGGCCGAAGTTTCGCCCGGCTATTTCGATACGATGCGGATTCCGATCATTCAGGGACGCGGTCTGACACCGTTCGATCGCGAAACCTCGGCGCCGGTGGCGGTGCTGAGCCAGGCGATGGCGCAGCGTCTCTGGCCGGGCGAGAATGCGATCGGAAAGCGCTTCCGGTTGCGCATTGAACAGGGCTACATCCAGGTGGTCGGCGTCTGCGCCAATTCCGTGATATTCGCCTTTGGAGAGGAGCCGCAGCCGGCCGCCTATATTCCGCTCGACCAACGATACCAGTCGGCTGTGTCGCTCGTGGCGCGCACCGACGCGAACCCGAAGGCCGTGATGCCGGCTGTGCTGAAGCAAGTGCAGTCGCTGAACTCGGACATGGCGCTGGTCAATCCGAATACGATCCAGCAGGATATCGCGGCGGGGCTGTGGGCTCCGCGCATGGGCGCGGCACTCTTCGGGATCTTCGGACTGCTCGCGTTGGTGCTCGCCTCGGTGGGGATTTACGGCGTAATGGCCTACAACGTGGCGCAACGCACGAACGAAATCGGCATCCGGATGGCGATGGGCGCGAAACCTGCGGACGTGCTCCGGCTGGTGGTCGCTCACGGGATGGGCCTGGCCGGCATCGGGATTGTCGTCGGAGTGGTGTGCGGGCTCGCGGTTACGCGGCTTTTGGAAAACCTGCTGTTCAATGTGCCGGCGTACGATCCGCTGACCTATGCCAGCGTCAGCGGGCTGATCGCAGCGGTGGCCTTCATTGCCGGGTGGCTGCCGGCGCAACGGGCGGCGCGCATTGACCCGGTTGTCGCGCTGCGGGCCGAGTGAGCGCCGTCGCAGCCGCGTTTCGATATACTGTGCGGAGCACGCCCGAGGAGTCGCGATGAAAGCCGCAGCGCTTCTGATTGGTGTTTTGACGATGGCGGGGCCGCTGGCTGCCCAATGGCCTGATCCTCCCAACGCGGGAATCCCGCGGCTGCCGGACGGGAAACCGAACCTCGCCGCGCCGGCGCCGAAGACCCCAGATGGAAAACCGGACCTCTCGGGAGTCTGGGAAACCGGTTTCGGCTACACGGGAAATATCGCCAAGGACCTGAAGGCGGGTGAGGTTGAGTTCCAGCCGTGGGCCGAAACGCTGTACAAGCACCGGATGGAAACGTTGAGCAAAGACGACCCGCAAGCCCGCTGCGTGCTGTCGGGCGTGCCGCGCGAAGACGTCGTGCCCTATCCGTTCAAGATTCTGAATAGCAAGGGCGTGATCGTCATTCTGTACGAAGCCCTGCACAGCTACCGGCAGATTTTCATGGACGGGCGCCCGCTTCCCAAAGATCCGAACCCGACCTGGATGGGGTACTCGATCGGCCACTGGGACGGAGACACGCTCGTGGTAGAGTCTTCGGGATTTGTCGGGAACAACTGGCTGGACAACAACGGCCATCCTGGAACGGAAGCGCTGCGCCTGACCGAGCGGTTTCATCGCCGCGATTTCGGGCATATCGATCTGCTGGTGACGATCGACGATCCCAAAGCGTACAAGAAGCCGTGGACGGTGCACCTGGTGTTGAACCTCAATCCCGAGACGGACCTCATCGAATACGTCTGCGACGAGAACGAGAAGGACGTGACGCATTTGGTGGGGAAATAATTTCGTGGGGCGGACAATCTTGCCGGCAGCCGGCTTTTAGCCGGTCAACCGCAAAGGCGGCCGGAGGCCCGGCCCATTAGTCTTCAAATTCCCAAGGCCGGAAGCGGTGCTGGTGTTCGGCCATGTCGACGTGCTTGCCGCGGAAACGGACACCTTCCATTTGGAGACGGGTGCGCTGCTCGAGCGCCGCTTCGTATTTCAGCTTGATCGCGCCGCCGGCGCCGACCACCCGCTGCCAGGGAAGCGTGCCGGCGGATTTGCGGAGGAATTGCGCGACGTGCCGATGATAGAGAGGGTAGCCGGCGGCCGCCGCGACTTGTCCATAGGTGGCTACTTTGCCGCGCGGGATCTGACGAATGATGCGGCGGAACGCGGCGTCGCGCTGCGCGCTCTTTGGTACCCTCATGAGCTTGCGCGCGGCCTCGCGGGCCGTCATCCTCTTCCTCATAGGCCGTAAAGTTTGCGCGCGTTTTCACGCAGCACCATGCGGGCGAGTTCGAAGGCGCGATCGCGCGAAATCTCGCCGTCGCGCAACATGCCCGTGAGCGCGGTCGCCAGCGCCTCCCTACCGTTTCGAGCGGCGATCCAACCCGATTCTTCCCAGCCGAGCTGATCCGAATACGGGTAGGCATCGGTACCGAACAGAATTTTTTCGGGGACCCACTCGAGCCAGGCGCGCAGGGTTACAGCCAGCTGGGCCGGCCGCAATAACAGATCCTGAGCGGAATAGTCGAGATACGCGTTGGGCTTTTGCAGAAGCGCGGTGATTTCGCGCGTGAACGGCCAACCGCCATGGACCATCACGAAGCGCGTCCGGCGGAGGCCGGGATCGTCGAGAACCGATTCCAGACGCAGCGGGTTGGCGCCGGCGACATCGAAGTAACTGCCGGACCCTGCCATGGTGTGGAGGTGGACGGCCATCCCCAACCGGCCGCACTCGGCCGCGATGTAACGGAACAGAAAATCCTCGAGCGGCTTGTATTCGGATTCATCGGGCGCCGCCGCGCCCACGAATCGGGCGTAGACGCGCTCCGCGGTGGAGCGGTCGACAGTATCGAAATCGAGCGAGCGCAGATAGGCCGCTTCGAATTTCTCCGCCAGCGCGCCGCCTTGTTTGTGGCGTTCAAGCGTGGGGGTGACCACACGCAACAAGTATTCCGAGAGCGTGGAGGGCGGTTTCTTCCGGCCTGCTTCGTCCAGATACCGCTCTCGTAATTTCTCTTCGAGGGCAAAGAACGATTTGCGGTCGGAGTTCCGCGATGCCAGTTTCGAGTTGTCGAGCGGAAAGATCAGCGCATCAGCGTACGGCACCCAGCGAAAGCGCGGCGGCTGAATGCCTGGACCCATCGCTACGCGGTTCGCGAGCATCACCTCGGTGCCGGTCTGGTCGAGCACCCAGGCCGGCCATGCATCGGCCTTCTCGCGCTGGAGCTGAGACTTTTGCTCCGCGCTGCTGTAAAGAGCGCGGATGGCTTCGAGAGTGGCGGGCGCGTTGGGACGCAGAGCGAGCGGGTCGGAGGCCGGCTCCATGTTGTCTACGGGCAGTGCGTCGAATTCGCGATCGGGCGGGCCGTTGAGGACAACGCGCACGGGATGGGCATGGTTGTCGATGGCGCGGATGCGGCCGATTTCCGCGGCGATGGCGGAATCGACAGCCGTGGGATCGGGCCGGCTGCACGCGGACAGCGAAAGGACCAGCGCCAGCAGCGGGCCGCAGCGAAGCACCATGCAGACAAATGTACCGTGCCGGCCGCGCGATGGGATAATAGCGGCGGGAATGAGGGCGCTCGCGTTGGTAGTGGTCGCCAGTCTGGCAACGGGCTGCGCGCATCGCGCAAGACTGGGGACGGCGACTCCGCCGGCCCCGGCGTTGGTGGCGCCGCGCGATCAGGCGGTGTTCACCAATCACCCACGCACGGTGCATTTCGAGTGGTCGCGCGTGCCGCAAGCGGCCAGCTATTCGATCGAGATCGATTGCTACGGCTGCTGCGTTCGCGACAAATGGTGTTCGGAGGCGCCGGACAAGAGTCACATTGTGCCCAACATCACGGCGATCGCGTACGCTTACACGTTCCCTGGGGACCAGAGAGGACGCTGGCGCGTGTGGGCGGTGAACGCGAAAGCGCGTCCCGGTGCGATGAGCCCGTGGCGGGAGTTCGCATTTCGGGCGGCGCCGGCGCAGTCCAGCCCGGCAGACGGAAAGAAGCCATCTCCGTTCGGCAGGCCGGGCGCCAAGCGCTAAGGGCCCAAACGCGCCACTTGCTACAATTCGGACGTCTGAGGCGAATGCCATGATCGAACTTAAAGTAAACGGAACCAGCCGGAAGTTCGACGGCGATCCGGATATGCCGCTGCTGTGGTATCTCCGCGACCTGCTGGAGCTGACCGGCACGAAGTACGGATGCGGCATGGGGCTGTGCGGTTCGTGCACGGTCCACGTGAATGGCGCGGCTCAGCGCAGTTGCGTCACGTCGATGAAAGACGCCGCGGGCAAGAATATCACGACCATCGAAGGCTTGGACAAGAATCACGCGCACCCGGTGCAGGTGGCGTGGGAGAAGGTCAACGTCGCGCAGTGCGGGTATTGTCAGGCCGGACAGATCATGCAGGCGGCTGCGCTGCTGCAGGAAAAACCGAAACCGACGGATCACGATATCGACGAAGCCATGCAAGGCAACATCTGCCGGTGCGGCACGTATCAGCGGATCCGCGCGGCCATTCACATGGCGGCGGGGGTGAAAGCATGAACCGCATTGATTTGGTCAGCAGGCGCGGCTTCCTGGAAGGCGTCTTCTCGGCGGGGGCGCTGGTGCTCGGCGTGCAAGTACTTCCCGACGTTCTATTGGCGGATGGAACATCCGGGGCGCCGGCGTGGCAGCCGACGGTGTATCTCGGACTGGAACCGGACGGGCGCGTGATCATTACGGCGCACCGTTCGGAGATGGGGACGGGCATTCGCACCGCGCTTCCAATGGTGCTGGCCGACGAACTGGACGTCGACTGGAAGAGCGTCAAGATCGAGCAGGCGATCGGCGATAAGAAATATGGCGACCAGAACACGGACGGCTCGACCTCGATCCGCAGCTTCTATGAGGCGATGCGGCAATCGGGCGCGACGGCGCGGTTGATGCTGGAGCGCGCCGCGGCCGCAAAATGGGGCGTCCCGGTGAACCAGTGCACGGCGCGTAACGGACAGGTGACTGCCGGCGGTCACAAAGCCGGCTACGGAGAACTGGCGGCGCTGGCGGCAAAGCAGCCGGTTCCGAAGAAGGAAGAGCTGAAATACAAGTCGCCCGCCGAGTTCAAATACATCGGCAAAGGCGTACCGATCTACGATCAGCCGGGCATCGTTTCGGGCACCGCGCAGTTCGGCATGGACGTTCGGATTCCGAACATGGTGTACGCGTCGATCGAGCGCCCTCCGGTGTTCGGCGGCACCGTGAAATCGGTGGATGACGGCGACGCCCGCAAAGTTCGCGGCGTGCAGAAGACGCTGCAAATCCCGCGTTTCCAGCCCCCATATGGATTTCAGCCGCTGGGCGGCGTGGCGGTGATCGCCGACAACACCTGGGCGGCGATGCAGGGCCGCAAGAAACTCAAGGTCAACTGGGATCTGGGGCCGAACACGGCTTACGAGTCCGCGTCTTTCAAAACGTCGCTGTTGGAAACGGTCCGCAAGCCGCAGAAAGTCGCGCGCAACGTCGGCGATGTGGACGCCGAATTCGGCAAGGGAGGAAAGATCCACGAAGCCGAATATTACGCGCCGATGCTCGCTCACGCGCCGATGGAGCCGGTCAACGCTGTAGCCGAATACAAGGACGGCAAGGTGACTGCGTGGACGCCGACGCAAAACCCGCAGGCGGTGCAGGACACGGTGGCCAAGGCGCTGGGCATCAAGCCGCAAGATGTCATCTGTCACGTGACTCTGCTGGGCGGGGGATTCGGGCGCAAATCGAAGCCCGATTACGTGGCTGAAGCGGCACTGCTTTCGAAACAGGTCGGCAAGCCGGTGCACGTGGTATGGAGCCGCGAAGACGACATGCAGTTCGACTTCTACCATGCCGTAGCGGCGATGTACATGAAGGCCTCGGTGGATGCGAAAGGGCGTCCGACCGCCTGGCTGCAACGCTGCGCGTTTCCGCCGATCGAGTCGCAGAACGACGTCAAAGCTCGTTACGGCACGTTCGAGCAAGGCATGGGCTGGAGCGATGTTCCCTTCGAGATTCCTAATCTGCGGGCGGAAAACGGGCCGGCGGAAGCGCACGTGCGCATCGGCTGGCTGCGCTCGGTGGCAAACATTTACCACGCCTATGCCGTGCAGTCGTTCGCGGATGAACTGGCGGCGGCAGCGAATCGCGACCGGGTGGAATACATGCTTGACCTGATCGGAAAGGGCCGCACACTCGACGTGGAATCCATTCCGCCGAACACTCCCGGCTATGCGCTGGACACGGCACGCCTGCGAAATGTCGTCGAGAAAGTCGCGGAGCAGTCGGGTTGGGCGAAGAAGAAATCGGGCGGCGGACACGGATTTGGTCTGGCCGTGCATCGCAGCTTCCAGACGTACGTGGCGGCGGTGGTGGAAGTGGAGGTCGATCCGAAGGGCGCCATCCGGATTCCGCGCGTGGATTACGTACTGGATACGGGATTGGTGGTGCATCCCGACCGTGTGCGGTCGCAGTTCGAAGGCGCGGCCGTCTTCGGAACCAGCATTGCGCTGATGGGAGAGATCACAGCGCAGGGCGGACGCATCCAGCAATCGAACTATCACAATTACCCGGTGGCTCGCATCAACGAGGCGCCGCGGGAAGTTCACGTGACCTTTGTGCAGAACAGCGCGCTGCCCGCCGGCGTGGGCGAGCCCGGAGTGCCGCCGATTGCACCGGCCTTGTGCAATGCGATCTTCGCGGCGACCGGGAAGCGGATCCGCGAGTTGCCGATCAAGAAGACGAAGCTAGTGTAGTGCGCCGGAGACAGCGGGTCTGCGGCAGGCCGGAAGCCTGCCCCACTTAGTGCGACGTGGCGCCCAGGTTCGAGGGCGCGCCCAGTTGAAGCTGACGCCCCTGCGGCGCAAAGATCGAAAGATCGATCGAGTCGGCCATCGCTTTGTAACCGGCGTCATTCGGGTGCAGATGGTCGCGAATGTTGAAGGCCGGGCGGATCTGCTTGGGATTGGACGAATCGCGAACCACAGCCTCGAAATCGATCACGTGATCGAACGCGCCGCCGGTGCGGATCCAGCGGTTCACCGCCTGACGGACCGGTTCGCCGGCGTCGCTATAATACGCCGCCCCTTCGTACGGAGTCAGGGTGCAGCCGATCACCTGGATGCCGTGCAAATGGGCGCGGTCCGCCAGCTGGCGAAGGGCGCCGATTATGTCGTCGGCACTTACCGCTTCGCTCGGCTGCCTCATACCGAAGCCGATGTCGTTGATGCCGAGCATGATGGTGACCCATTTGACGCCGGGCTGGCTGATGACGTCTTCATCGAAGCGGGCGAGCGCGGCAATTCCGGCGCCATCATGAAGCAGGCGATTTCCGGAGATACCTTCGTTCACTACAGCGATCTGAGCGGTAGCGGCGTTGCCGAGCAGACGCTGCGCCAGGAAACTCGGCCAACTGCTGTTGGTATCGACCGTGGAAGTAGCGCCATCTGTGATGGAGTCGCCGAAGGTGACGATGGTGGCGGCCGCGGGCGGCGCCACCACATCTACTCCCGACAGAAAATACCAGGATTGAGTGGTTTTGGTATCGCTCAGAACGGGCGCAGCCGCCGCGTTCCCTTCCGCAATGTACGTCGTGTGGAGACCGGTGGCGTGCATCGTGAGCTGACCGCTCTCGCCGGGAATATAGACGCTGACCGCGAGATCGGCGAGCTTCGGGATCTGGAGGTCGACGGCGTCAGAGATCGCGATCGCGCCGGCCGGAATGGTGACGGCCGGTTTACCGCCAAAAGTCAGGACGCGATCGGAGCCATTAACGATGCCGGACTGCTCCCCATGCAGCGCCACGTGCGCCGCGCCAAAAGCGAGCGGCGCCGTGCCGTACCGATTCGAAAATTGCAGACGCAGACGGCTGCCGCCCATGCTGGTGCGAAGCACCATCCGGACGGTCTGGTTGTTCAGGCTGGTGAGCGGACGCGGCGCCGCGGGAGCGGCGGGCTGGGCTTGCTGCCCAGCGGCGGGCGGCGGCGGTGGCGCCAGCGGACGGAATTGCTGCGGCGAGGCAGCCCACGTCGCGACCCAGTGGTCCTGGGCCAGAGCCGGGAACGGGGCGATTAGAATCGCACACAAGAGCAGGCGGCGGATCATTTTCCCTCCATCGACAAGATGGCTTATAGGATACTACGCAGCAGATCCCGCTGCTTCTCGCCGAGGGCGCGCCAATCGAAATGACGGATGGCGTGCTCGTGGGCGGCATCGGCAATCGCGGCGCGGCGCTCGGGATCCGTGATGAGCGTAGCCACGCCGGCGGCGAAGCCCTCTGCCGTATCGGCGATCCAGACGCTGTGAGCGTGCACCAAACCGAGACCGGCGCAACCGGAGGACGTCGACACCACCGCACGCTGCATGGCCATGGCCTCCAGGACCTTCAAGTTCGTTCCAGCGGAGACGGTGGTCGGCACCAGCACGAGATTCGCTTCCACATACAGGGGAGCGACATCGGACACAAAGCCGAGCAGGCGGATGCGCGGGTCCGGCGCCGGTTCCGGCAGGTCGGTGAAGGCGCGCCAGTACGTGAGGTGGTCGGGGCCGCAGACTACGGTCACGGTCATTTCGGGAAATTTCTCGCGCAGAATCGGCCAGACACTCTCGGTGAAGAAACGGTACGCCGCAATATTCGGAAAATGACGGAAGGAGCCGATGAAGAGCAACAGCTGGCCCAGCGGCTCCGCCTGGGGGCGGAAGCGTTCGAGATCCACACCATTTTCGATCACAGCGGCGGGCGTGCCGTCGCCCAGCAGTTCCGCATCTTTTTGCGACATAACCACGACGTGCCGATAGCCCCGTACAGCGCGGCGCTCGAAGCGGTGCCAGCGATAGTAGTTCCACCAGGCGGAGAGCGTGCGTTCGCGGCGCGCGATCTGGCGGAACAGGTCGAAGGTGACGTCGTGCTCCACGAGGATGTCGCCGCCGTACTCAGCCATTTGCGTATATTCGACCTGCAGGCGTTCGAAGCCGAAGGAGCGCCGCTCGGCGGCAAGCGCGCGGCGTATTCCGGGCGAGCGGGATTCGCGGATTTCCGGCGGCAGCAGGGTTGACCAGCGCGGCTCGCGATAGCGGGGTTTCTCGACCAGCACGACCCGGGCGCAGAATTCGAGGACCGGCGCCGGTTCGAAAGGGCCATCCTGAAACGCGAACAGCTCGACGTCGAATTCTCGCGCCAGCTCGCGGAGCAAATGATAGATGCGAACAGCGCCGCCGTGCGCGAGTGGGTACGGGAAATAAGGCGACAGCACCGCGATACGCCGGCGGTCCGCCGCGCACGGGCGGCCTTCGAGCAGCCGATACTCCGCGGACGCCGCGGAGCGCTCGCGCTTCGGCCAAGGCCACCAGCGCGGGCGGAGGTAAATGCGATCGAGCGGCACTCCGCGCCAGAAGAGGAACGACGCGAGATTCGGTCGAAGATGATGGCGTTCCAGCCGCGAGTTATACGCCAAAATCTTCCGCGGAGCGAGACGATAGGCCGCGCGTCGCAGCGCGCTGGACTCGCGCGTGAGCAGGACAGGCGCTAGTCCGATGCGATAGCGGCGCAGCTCGCGGCGCATCTCCGGCCAATTCGCGGGAGTCACCACAAAGTGCCGCCGGTCGGGTACCAGGCCGCGGACTTCCTCGGCCATACGGCGGCACAACTCGGGATCACCGGTACAGAAGGTGACCACCACGGCCTCCGGGTCTTTGCCCAACAGACCGAAGATCCACCGTTTGAGCCGCTGCTTCAACGCGCCGGCCTCGCGCTGCGCAGCACGGCGCAAGCGGCCAAGGGCGTCACCGCCGCAATGGCGGCGAGCGGAGGATATCCGTATAGATCGATGATGCGTCCGAACGCCGGCGAAATCAGGGCCTGCACGGCGCCGTAGGACGCGACCAGAATGGACACGGCGAATGCAGCGCGCGTGCCGCCGAACGCGTCGAGAGGCATCGAATACATGTTCACGCTAAAACCGGAGACCGCGAAGATGCTGAGCGAGATGCCGGCCGCCGCCCAGCCGGGTGAAGGCGCGTAAGGGATAAGAGCGGTGGCCACCGAAAGCACGCTGGCGGCGAAGCAGACTCGAAAGCGCGCGCCGAGAGCCGCCACCCCGCGGTCCATAATGCGGAGCGACAGCCATCCGCCGGCGACACCGCCGGCCGCCGCGAAGACCGGCGGAATCCACGCATACCAGGCCGCCTGGACGAGCGTGAGTCCGTGAACTTCCACCAGAAACAGAGTCGTCCAGTTGGTCCAGAGCGAGTAGCCGACCATGCTCAAGGCGTTCGCCGCAACGAAAGCCCACAGCCGGCGGTCGCGGAGGATGACGGTTCCGGCGACGCTTTCGACTTTCGGCGCGGGAGCGGCGCCGGCCCAGCGGGAGGCCCAATGCCAGACCGGAATCCAGATCAATCCCAGCACGCCGGTGATGACAAATGCCTGCCGCCAGCCGGCGCGAACCGCAATGTAGGTGGCCACCGGAGGCGCGAGAATCAAGCCGAGGCTGACGCCCGCCTGGTTGAGGGCATTGCCGAGCGCGCGTTCCGCGGGGCGGAGGTATTGGTAGATGGCCTTCCCTGCCCCAGGAATTCCGGCCGCTTCGGCTACGCCCAACGCCGAGCGGCAGCCGACGAGCCCGCTGAGGCCGGTCGTGAACCCGGTCGCAATGCCCGCGCACGACCAGAAACCGACCGCCAGGGTAATCGCGCGATTCAGTCCGATGCGGTCAATCAGCATGCCCGCGAACGGCGCGGCGGCGGCGTAGGTAATCGAGAACGCGGTCAGAATGAGGCCGTACTCGGCGTTCGACAAATGAAATTCGGCGCGCAGCACGGGCGCGAGCGTCGCGAGCGTTTGCCGATCGAGATAGTTGATGGCCGACGAGAGGACAAACACCGCCAGAACCAGCCAGCGGAAACGCGCGGCATCAGCGGAACGAGTCACTGAAAGTTGATGGTAGCGACCTCGCCGGCGGTAGACAAACGGGGGTTGGTTTTGGGGAAGTATTCCACCGTGACCGGCCGGGGCTTCTGCGCGCCGCAGCCGAGCGCCTGATCGCCGCCTCCCAGGATGACGACTTGCTTGGCATCCGGAACCAGCAGCCGCGTGAGCTTGTGGTCGGAGCCTTCAATCACGAGGCGCGCCTGCTTGCCGAGACAATCGACCTGCTTCAACGAACCGGAGAGTTTGCCGGAAGGCTTCGGACCGTCCCACCACGGCACGGGCTTAGCGCCGCTGCTGTCTTTGTACTTTTCCTCGAGGGCATGCACGTCGGCGCGAGCCTGCTGCTTCAGCTTCTCCAGCTCGTCGGCCTCTTTCTGGCGTTCGGCTGCCTCGTAGTCGAGCCGCTGCTGCTCGATGGCCATGCGCGCTTGTCGCATGCGCTCGCGGACGGCGGGATCGGTGGCCGCCTGCTCGCCTTGCGTCCACGCCTTGGCGGCATCGCTGAAATCCTTCTGGTCGATGTACGCTTCGGCAAGCGCCTGCCAGTACGCGGCATTGCGCGGGTTGCGTTCGGCCGCGGCCTTCCAGTGGCCGAGGCGCTTGGCGGGATCGGTGTCGCGCGCAGCCATCAGCGCGAACGGCTCATCGAGCTTGGAATTGATGCCGGCAGCGCGGAGCAGCGCCTGGTTGGCTTTGTCATTATCGGGCTCGAGCTTGGCGTACTCGATGTAGCAGCGCGCGCTCTTACTGCCAGCTTGCCCGCACGCCGTGAAATGTTTGCGGGCTTCGTCTTGATTGTGGTCCCGGATAGCCAGCAAGCCGAGCCCTTCCTCAGCCTCGGCGACATTGGCTTGATCGCGCACCAGCGCCTGATATTCGGCGGCCGATTGGCTGCCGGCCAGCAGGTCGGCGCGCGCGAGCCGCGCATCGGCGTCAGAGACCTGGCGCTCTTGAAAATCCTGCGCACTCAAAGCGCGATTGGGAAGCGACGTCGTTTGAAATTGGCCGGAGGCAAGGTGCTGTTTCGCCTGCGCCTCGACGTCCGCCGGCGATTTGTCGAAGGCATTGCGATAAGCGGCGTCGTCCGCCACGCCTTTCCGCAGGTTGTACAGAAGGACGCGCAACTTTCCGAAATATTGCGGATCGACGACCAGCAGGTGGATGCGGGCCCAATCGAGATCGGGCTGCGGCGGCGGCGCCCCGGCGGTGATGCGAATTCCGGTCACCTGAAAAGTCGAGAAAAACTCGAGCAGGCCGTGTTCGTACGTGGCGGGCATGCGGCCGGTGTTGGCCGACAGAAACAACCGCGTCAGCTCAGTATAAATGGGCGGACCGGGAACGCTTTTTTCGTCGAGGACGATGTTGTAGGTAGCGCGGCCTTCGGACACCGGCTTGTCCGTGGTCCATCCCTTGGCATTTTTCAGGACGAACACCCGCACGGGCACGGGCATCTGCAGATCCGATTCGCCGAGCATCTGGCCGAGCGCCCACCGGAACTCCTCCAAGCGCACGAGAGTTTCGCGGCCGGACCGGCCGCCGGCGTCGGTGAAGAGCTCAAACGGGCCCGAGAGATATTTGACCCAGTGGTCGTCGCCCGCGAGCAACGCCGGCATGAGCGCGAGAAAGAGCAACCGCCGCATTCATCCTTATTATGGCGCGGCCGGCGAGAACCGGTGAGATCGGGGCAGGAGCCCGCCGCGGCATTTGTTAGAATGAGAAACGACTCACGGCGCTATCGTCTAACGGTTAGGACGGAGCCCTCTCAAGGCTCAAATACGGGTTCGATTCCCGTTAGCGCTACCAATCTTTCTATAACTTACAGACTTTGCGCAGCCACGCACAGGCACCAGCGACGCTCCAAGGCTATTCACTGCACTCCTCCGTGAGACGATTCGGGCTTGGCTTGCCGGGTGCGGCGCTGGTATTCCTCCCACTTCCGCGCGGCCTCTTCATCCTGGCCAGTAATCATATGCGCATAAATCTCCTGCGTCGTTCTCACGGAACTGTGGCCTAGCCGGGCGGACACGGCTGGCAACGGCACGCCTTGTGCTAGGAGGACGGACGTGTGGGTGTGCCGAAGGAGATGAAGCGACGCGCCTTTAGGCTTCGGTATCTTCAAGCGCCTGAAGAGGGCTGAGACGGACGCCGAGATCGAGTCCGGTTTTAAGGGTGTGCCGTCGGGATTTGCGAACACCAAGTCCAGGTCCGACCGATAATCAGGACCAAACTCCCGCCGGAATTCATTTTGTCTGTTCCGATGCTCTTCAAGTGTTTTGATCGCGGCCGCGGGGAGGACGACGCGCCGAGGTTTCTCGGTTTTTGTCTCCTTGAAAATAAGACCGGTCCGCGTCTGCGTGAGC
>DASXAK010000106.1:0-15805 GCA_036406715.1 Bryobacteraceae bacterium
ATCAACGGAATTGATGCCGCTCGACTACGCGAGCCGCGAGAGCGCGTTCACTACTTCCGGCCCCTTTTCGAAGGCGACCAGGTGGCCGGCTTGCGGGATGGTGACGACGTCGGCACCGGCAATGTGCTTTCGGAAGGCTTGCGCGTAGATCGGCGGGATCAGCCGGTCGCTCTCGCCCCAGATGAGCAGGGTTTTGGCACGGATGCGGTAGAGCCGGCCGGCGAGGCCGCGCTCTGGAATGGGGAATAGGATCTTGCCCGCGGCGCCCAGTTGCCGCGCGTTCTGGACCAGGAACGCCTGCAAGAACTTCGGATCGCCCAAATCCATGCCCGCGGTCAGCGCTTTGGCGCCGGCCTCCTCGTCGTAGAACAAGTAATGCGGCAAATCATACGGCATCATGGCGAAGATGTCGGGAATCGGATACTCATCCAGCCACAGGCCCGCGGGCGCGATCAGCGCCAGCCGCGACACATCGTTGGGGGCGAGCGCGGCCATTTCGCCGGCGATCATGCCTCCCATCGAAAAGCCGACCAGCAAAGGATCCTTCACGCCGAGTGCGTCGACCACGTCCCAGGTGTGCAGCGTGAAATCGAGCATGTCGCGCAGCTCGGGGCATTCCTCGCTATCGCCGTAGCCGGGGACCAGCGGCGCGTAGACATGGAAGCGCGCGGCAAGCGCGCCGAGAAAACCGAGGTCCGCGTCGACGCCGCCGGCGCCGTGCAGGAAAACCAGCGGACGACCCTGGCCGCCCTCATAGTAGCGGACGGGAACGCGTTGCGTGGGAATGGTTTTGAGTTCCATGATGGCATCTCCTCACGCTTCGGCTCCCACCAGCGGCCGCTGGCCGAGCTCGGCCGGAACCGCGCGTTTGGGCAGCGGATGGCACCAGAAGCGGCCGTCGTCGGCGTACTCCGGAAACATATTGCGCAGCTTCGGCATCACCTTTTCCGCGAACAGCCGTGTCGAATACATGCATTTGTCCTTCGGCATGTCGCCGATCTGCATCAGGCAGAAAACGTTTCCGACGCGCAAGCCCTTGATCAGATCTTCCATGCGCTGGCGGACAGTTTCGGGACTTCCGGCGATGACGTGGCCGTTGTCCACCAAGTCCTTCCACGGGTGCTCCTGGAACAAAGTGCCGGGCGCGTATTGCGAGAGGACGCCCTTCTGAATGGTCTTGATGGTCCGGTAGCCCGGTGCATCGGCGAAGCCGGGATAGACATGCAGGCAACGGTTGTAGAAATAGTGCACGTGCGGCGCGTAGAGACGTTCGGCTTCCGCATCCGTTTCCGCGACGCAAATGAACTGGGCAAAGCCGGCGCGGTAGGGCGATGTGTCCGGCGCATTGCGTTCGGCGACGCGGTTCCAATACGCGTCCATGAGCTGCTTGCCGCGAATATAGCCGCCGAAGCTCAAGTAGGAATAGGAATACGTATTCTCGATGCAAAAGTCGAAGGTTTCAAGCGAGCCGCCGCCCGGAATGTGGATCGGCGGGTGAGGCTGCTGGATGGGCCGCGGCCAAAGGTTCACGTACCGCAGCTTGCTGTACCGGCCATTGAAAGCGAACGGCTCGCGTTCGGCCCACGCACGCCGGATCAGTTCATGCGCTTCGGCGTATCTCTCGCGAGTCAGACCGGGAATGGTGCCATAGCAGTAATTCGTGTCCATGGACGTGCCCACCGGAAAGCCCGCGACGAGCCGTCCGCCGGAAATGCAATCGAGCATCGCGAATTCTTCGGCGACCCGCAGCGGCGGGTTGTAGAGCGCGATCGACGCGCCTAACACCACCAGCGCGACATCGTCCGTGCGGCGTGCAAGGCCGGCAGCGATGATGTTCGGAGAGGGCATCAGACCGTATCCGTTCTGATGATGCTCGTTCACTCCGATTCCGTCGAACCCCAGCGTTCCGGCGTATTCCAGCAAATCCATGTAGCTGTTGTAGAGCTCATGGCCTTTGACGGGGTCGAACAATTTCGAATCGATATCGACCCAGACGGACCGGTTCTTCTCCCGGAAATCGTCGGGAAGATACGGCCACGGCATGAGGTTGAACCAGGTGAATCGCATGACACACTCCTGCGGATATACGGTGCCCCTCAGCCTACCACAACCCTGTCGGGAGGTTCACGGACAAGACCGGGCCCAAACTCCAAGTTTCCCTGACACATGCGCGCTCGCGGTCGGCTTACGATGACGTCCATGGAAATCGAGATCGCGGCCTTGGGCGACGACCAGTACGAGGTCGTCGCCCAAGGCGAGACAGATGGTCAAGTGGCTCTCTCGTCTGAAGAGGCGCTGAAAGACTTCCTGCGGAAACGCGGAATGTCCGACACGCAGATCGGCAACATCGTGGCGGAATTGCAGCCGGCGCCGCGCAAAATCAGGGTGGTGGTGACTCCCTAGCGCTCACCCGATGAAAGAGAGCTGGTACTCTGAAATCATGCAGCGCTGGACAGTCTTGGTGATCTCGCCCGCCTTGTTGCTCGCTGGCGGGTTGCAGCCGGTGGATCTTCCGGCTCCTCAAACCGATGGCGGCAAGCCGCTGATGCAAGTGCTCAAGGAAAGAAAATCCTCACGAGAGTTTGCGACGACGAAACTAGCCCCGCAGGTGCTGTCGAATCTGTTGTGGGCGGCTGACGGCGTCAACCGGCCGGACGGCAAACGGACGGCTCCTTCAGCGTCGAACTGGCAGGAGATTGAAATCTATGTCGCAACGGCCGACGGGTTATACCTGTACGAGCCGAAGCCACATCGGCTGGCGGCCATCTCGGCGGAGGATCTGCGCTCCGCTATGGGTATGCAGGGTTTCGTCAAGGACGCGCCGGTCAACCTGGTGTATGTCGCCGATGTCGGGAAGATGACAGCAGGCTCCACCGACGATCAGATTTTGTATGCGGCCGCCGACACCGGATTCATCAGTCAGAACGTCTACTTGTTCTGCGCGTCAGGAGGGCTCGCGACCGTGGTGCGCGGGTCGGTGGACCGCGCGGCGCTCGCCAAGGCGTTGCACCTGCGGCCGGAGCAACGGATCATCCTGGCGCAAACAGTCGGGTACCCGAAACAGTAACGCAGTTCCGATCAAATCCCTGTCAAAACCGCGCCGCTTCGATGCGGAGCCACGGCGGGCTTGCTACAGTAAACAGTTGACGATTTCCGTCATTCGTCTGTCCAGATCAGGAGTAGTGATGGAGTCCCTTCTGCGCCACAGAATTGTGCGCCGTTGGCTGCTTGTCGCGGCCGGCGCGCTATTGAGCCTGCCCGCGTTCGCCCAAATCAATCTTGCAGGTGTTTGGCAAAACCAACTTGACGAAGATTTTCCCGATCGCCTGGCGGGACCAGAACTCGGCGATTTCGCCGGGCTGCCGATCAACGCCGCCGACCGTCTGCGTGGCGAAACCTGGGATGCGTCGCTGATTACGCTTCCGGAGTACCAGTGCCGCGTTCACCCGTCCGATTACGCCTCGGCGTTCGCCGATATCCGGATCTGGGAAGAGTACGACCGCGACAGCCAGAACCTGATCGCCATCCATCTTCACCATTTCGCCTGGGCCACCGAACGCACCATCTGGATGGACGGCCGCCCGCATCCGCCCGAGTACGCCCTGCACACCGCCATGGGCTTCTCGACGGGAAAGTGGGAGGGCGACATGCTGACGGTCACGACCGATCACCTCAAAGAAGGCTGGTTCCGGCGCAACGGACTGGCGCGTAGCGACCGTGCCGTGGTGACCGAGCATTTCATCCGGCACGACAACGGACTCACGTGGGTCACCGTGGTGAACGATCCCGCTTATCTCGAAGAGCCGCTGTTCCGCTCGCGTGATTATGTGTTCAGCGTGGCAGGGCAGATTGCGCCGTATCCCTGCGAGAGCGTCGAGGAGATCATACGGCCGCGCGGCGTCATTCCTCATCACCTGCCGGGCACGAACACGTTCTTGAAGGAGTATCAGCAGCGGCATGGAATTCCGGAAGACGCGGCGATGGGCGGCGCCAAAACGATGTACCCGGAGTACCGCGCGAAGCTGAAAGGCGCCGGCGTTCAGCCGAAGTAGCGGAGAGCCAGACATGAGAATGACGCATACGATTTTGGCTCTCCTCGCCGCCGCCGCGTTCGGTGTGGCGCAGCAAGCCCCGGCGCGCGCCCCCGGCGTTCCGCAGAACTTCGATAACGTGGAAGTCCACGCGCTGCCCGCGAAGGGCAACGTATATATGCTGGTCGGCTCGGGCGGCAACATTACGGTGCAGGCGGGCAGTGACGGCGTGCTGCTGGTCGACACCGAGTATGCCGGGCTGGCCGATAAGATTCTGGCCGCGGTACGCAAGATCTCGGACCAGCCGCTGCGCTACATCATCAACACGCACTACCACCCGGATCACACGAACGGTAATGAGCCGCTCCGGAAAGCCGGCAGCACCATTGCCGGAGGAAACGTGGCGGGCGATCTCGGGGCGGAGGCCAGCCGGGGAGCCCAGATCATCGCGCACGTCAACGTCCTCGACCGTATGAGCGCCCCGACCGGGCAACAGGCGTCGGCGCCGCAAGGCGCCTGGCCGACCGACACCTTCATCGGCAACGAAAAGAAGTTGTGGTTCAACAACGAGGGCATTGAGATCATCCACATCGCCAACGCGCACACGGATGGCGACAGTATTGTCTATTTCCGCAAGTCCGACGTCATCAGCACGGGCGACCTGTTCGTCACCACGACGTATCCGATCATCGACATGGCTGCCGGCGGCACGATCAACGGATACATCGAAGGCTTAAACCGCATCATCGACCTGATTGTTCCGGTCTATGGGCAGGAGGGCGGGACTCTGGTGATCCCCGGCCATGGCCGGTTGTGCGATCTGGGTGACGTGCTCAACTACCGCGAGATGGCCACGATCATTCGCGACCGCATCCAGGACATGATCAAGAAAGGCATGACGCTGGAGCAAGTCAAAGCGGCTAAGCCGACCTTAGACTACGATCCGCTTTACGGATCGAGCACGTTCTGGACGACGGATCGCTTTGTCGAGGCGGTGTATAAGACGCTCAGTTCCGGAGAGAAGAAGAAATGAAATCCGCCATTCTCCCGCGGAGTATCGCGCCGCTGATCGCGGTCTCGGCATTGGCTTTGGCTGCGCCGTTTTGTGCGCACGCCCAGTTCGGCGCGCCGCCACGAGCGCCCCAAGGGCCGGCGAAAACCATCGCCCCCATCGATCTCACCGGCTACTGGGTCTCGCTGATTACCGAGGACTGGCGGTTTCGCATGATCACGCCGCCCAAGGGCGATACGGAAGGCGTGCCTCTGAACCAGGCCGGGCAAAAACTCGCCGCCACCTGGGACCCGGCCAAGGACGAAGCGGCCGGCGAGGCCTGCAAATCCTACGGCGCTCCCGCGATTATGCGCGTGCCGGGTCGGTTCCATATCACTTGGCAGGACGACAACACGCTCAAGATCGAAGCGGACGCCGGCAAGCAGACCCGCTTGTTGCACTTTGGCCCGGCGCAGCCTCCGGCGGGACCGCCAACCCTGCAAGGATACTCGCACGCCGAGTGGATCTTCGCGCAAGGCGGCACCGCGCGGCGGGGCGGCGAAGGTCAACCCGGCGGCGTTCCGCAGCGCGGTGGATCCCTAAAGGTGACCACCACCAATCTCACCCAAGGTTACCTGCGGAAGAACGGCGCTCCCTACAGCGCTAACGCAACTGTAACCGAATGGTACGACCTGGTTCGCGAGACCGACGGCAGCACGTGGGTGATCGTGAAGACGATTGTGACCGATCCGATGTATCTCTTCCGGCCGTTCACGACGAGCACGAACCTGCGCAAGCAGCCGGATGCGTCCGGTTGGACCCCTTCGGCGTGTGAGGCCCGGTAACCAACGGAAAAACGTTAGCGCCTAGTGCTTTTATGCCACGAACGGCAATTGCAGTTCTATTTGCGGCCGGGTACGCCCTGGCCGCCGTCAACGATCCGGTGAAGCTCGATGCGGGCTTGATCTCCGGCGTTCCCGGCCACGACTCCGACGTCCGCGTCTTCAAAGGCATCCCGTTCGCGCAGCCTCCCCTGGGAAATTTGCGGTGGCGTGCGCCGCAGCCGGCGAGCCACTGGGACGGCGTTCGCAAAGCCGACGAATTCGGACCGACCTGTATGCAGGCCGCCGGAGGCCGCGGGCCGGCTCCGAAGATGAGCGAAGACTGTCTGTTTCTGAATGTGTGGACCGCCGCCAAGACGTCTGGTGAGCGCCGGCCGGTCATGGTCTGGCTGCATCCGGGCGGATACACCAGCGGTTCCGGCTCTTCGCCCGCCTACGATGGCGAAGCCCTGGCCAAGAAAGGAGTGGTGTTGGTCACCATCAATTACCGGCTGGGGATCTTCGGGTTCTTTTCCCACCCTGAGTTGACGCGCGAGTCCGACCGCCACGCCTCCGGCAACTACGCGTTTATGGACCAGGTGGCCGCGTTGCAGTGGGTACAGAAAAATATCGCCGCGTTTGGAGGCGATCCGCGACGCGTCACCGTCTTCGGCGATTCAGCCGGTGCAGCCAGCCTGTCAAACCTGATGGGCTCGCCGCAAGCCAGAGGTCTGTTCCAGCGCGCGATTGCCGAGAGCGGCGCGTGGCTGGGGCTTTCGATCAATCCGATGCGAAAGCTTGCGGACGCCGAACAAGCCGGCGTGAAGACGGCCGAAGCGCTCGGTGCGAAGTCGCTCACCGAATTGCGGGCGAAACCAGCGGAAGACGTGCTGAAGGCCGGGCGCGGCGGCGGCCCTGTGATCGACGGCTGGTTTCTTCCCGAGGATGTCGGGGCAACCTTCGCCGCGGGAGGGCAGAATGACGTGCCGATCCTCGTCGGCTCAAATAAAGATGAAGGGACATTTTTCATTCAGCCCGCCGGCGCGGAACGGTTCATCGAGCAGTCACGCCGCCGGTTCGGTGACTTGGCGGATACGTTCTTCAAACTCTATCCCGCTGACTCGGATGAAGAGGCGAACGTGTCCCAACTCGCCGCCTTCCGCGACGAGCTCGGCTGGCTCATGCGCAATTGGGCGCGGCTGCAAACCAAAACGGGGAAATCGAGAGCCTTCCTTTATTACTTCACGCACGAGCCGCCGGTGGCAGAGGGCTCGCCGCGCGGCGGTCGCGGGAGTGGCGCCACTCATGGCGCCGAAGCCCAATACGTTTTCGAAAACCTGCTCGGCAACCGGCCCTGGACCGATCTGGACCGCCAGCTCGCGGATACGATCTCTTCCTATTGGGTGAACTTCGCGACGAACGGAGATCCGAATGGCAAGGGCTTGCCGCGCTGGGCGCCTTACGACGAAAAGCGGAGCGCCCGGCCCATGGTGCTGGGCGATCAGGTAGAGGTCGGGCCCGACCCGAACCCGTCACAGTTGGCCCTTTACCAGGCGGTGTATGACAAGGTGACCGGGCGGTAGCACCTTTCTATATCGGCGAAAACGAGAACAACACATTCACGGCGGGCGTGGCGACCTGCCGGATGCGATCGAACCTCGGCCTGAGAGCTTCGCAACTCATCACGCCTTCCCTGCCCTCGTGCGACACGGTAACCGCGAGTGCCGGCTCGCGGACGCGGTCCGTTCCCAGTATGCCGTGCAAGAAATTTCGGGTCTGCGACATCCCGTAGCCGGCCACCATGCCCTGCCATCCGTACTGCGGCGTGATCGCAAACCCGGAAAGCAGCCGGTCGCCGGGCAGAAGCGGCCGCTCGATGGTCACGAACTGGATAAAACGGTGGTTGGGCAGAAAGGGAATCAGTGCGCCCATGGGTTTAGCGAGGAGCATGAGATTCAACGAGGCGGTGTAGGTAGAAAGTTCCACGAGACCGCGGCCCCATGACGGCAGACGCGATCCGATCGCAAAGTCGAGCGAGCCGCCAATACTCATCGGACCGGCCGGCCCTGAGAAAGACCAGTGGCGGTTCTTCGCCTCTTTCAGTCCGATGATCACGTGGGCGCGATCGGATCCCGGCGGTGTATTCACGACCACACTGCGCTCCGTCAACGGCTCGAACCAGCCGGTGCGGTTGAGGCGGGCGAGCGATTGGCGCAGCAACTGTTCGTCGAGAGGCGCGCCTTCGTCGAGCAGCAGCAAGCGGCGGAGAGTCGCGTCGCGAACCTTGTGATTGCCGCGGAAATCGATCCGCTCGATGTGATAGGCCGGCCCGCTCGTAAGTTCGGTCGTTGCATTCACGCCGTCTATTTCCAGCCGCGCGGAAGAATCGATTACACCGCGGCGTTCGGCGGCGCTGCGTTGGGTGAAGAAGTCGCGACAGACGGCGTCCACCGGATTTTGCGAATCAGGCAGGGGAATCCCATTCAAACTCCGAATACGATACGCCTGCCCGGAGTGCACGATGAAATCGACGCGGGCCGCGCCCTCGGAGAATTCCGTCGAGCCGAGCCGCACGTCCGCGTCGAAGTAACCGCGCCGGTAGTAGAGCGACCTCAGGTTCACGAGATCCGCCTGCACGGCGTCGGAGTTGTAGCCGGGCGATACATGCCACCCATGCCACAAACCGGGAATTCCGGGAAGCATCGTTTTGGTGCGAGTCGCACGAGCGGCGCGGCGCAGCTCCGCCGGCTTCACGCCCAGATCTCCGGAGAACGTCACGCCGGCTACATCCACCGCACGCCGCTTGTCGATTCGGATGTCCAGATTCGCGCTAACGGGGCTTACCGGCACAACTCGTCCTTCGACCTTCGCCTCGAGAAATCCGGAACTCTCCAATTGCTTGCGAACTCCGGCTGCGATCTGCTGGACGCCTTGCGCGTCCAGTTCGGTTCCCGGCTCGATTGTGACCCGGACTCCTGGAGTCGGAGGGTCCACCCGCACCCGGTGCACGCGGATCGATTGTTTTTCGCGAATGTGGAAGACCAGTCTGACCGCGTCCCCTTCGGTCAGCGCTTCCACCTGAACGTCCGAGACCCGGCCGGAGTTCCAGACCGTATGCACGTCGCGCTGCAGTTTAGCCGGGTCGAACCGATCGCCGGCCCGCGTTTCGAGCGGCAGCGATGCGGGCGCGCCGCTGACTTCCACAATAGTTCTGCCGCAAAGAGCGCACCACAGCACAGCTTCGAGCATGGATTCGGAGTGGGGCAGGTCTCCGACCTGCCCAGCAGCGTGGAAAGCATATAGACTGCCACACGCATGGCTCAAGCTTCTGAACCGGTTTGCGAGATGAAACGTGTGCTGGAGAGTGCGCTGGTGTGCGGCTAACGCACGAACTCGTACCGCTCAAGGGTGGCGGCGATTCGATATGCCCCCGCAGCCGGTTCAGCGCGCAGCACTTTTCCGACGCAGCGGAGGTTGACCGGTTGCGAGCCGACCTTGTTCAACGTGACGATGTACTCGATCGGTGTACCGCAGCCTGCCGCGTGATCCGTCGTGAACAAAACGCCGCGGGAACTGATGTTCGTGGTCACGCCTCCGAATGCGGCCTGCTCCCCTTCGACCGGCGTGATCTCCAGCGGGAGTTGCAAACAGAAACGGCGCGTGCGCCGCTGCTCCGCAAAACTGCTCATCGGCGGAAGATCGCCTTCCCAGATGACCGGATCAGTCGGGTTGTTCAATACGGTTGACACGAGTTCCCCTTCCCGCACAGAGTAAACGCTAACCATGCAGTAAGACAATACTATCGATGGTTAATGGGCCTTGTAGCTGTAAGAATCAAAACATCAGCTTGAGGCCGAACTGAATCTGCCGCGAGGTCGTCGCGGTGGCGGTAATCAGGCCGGCTGAGGCGCTCGGTGATGTGCCGGAAAAGGCTGTCGCATTCGGATTGCCGAAGTTGGTATGGTTCAACAGATTGAAAAACTCGGCCCGAAATTGGAGGCGAGTTCGTTCGGCGAGAGCGATATTCTTGAACAGCGACATATCGAGCTCGGTCAGCGCGGGCCCGTTGAACACGCCGCGGCCCAGATTGCCCCACGTGCCGACTGCTGGCAGAACGAACGCCGCCGGGTTGTACCATTGCGCCGGGTTGCCGGTCACGACGGGACCTGTGAAAGCCGGGTTCAGTGTGGGCCGGTCGGGGTTGCGGATGTCTCCATCGCCGGAACGGTTCGACCCGATCAGCGGTGTGAGCGGGAAACCGCTCAAGGCGGTCAGGATTCCGTTCAACTGCCACCCGCCGATTAGCTTGTCCGTGACGTTTCCGGTATTACTCAGAAATCGTCTGCCCTTGCCGAAGGGAAATTCGTATTCGGCGGACACGCTGCCTTGGTTGGTGTTGTCGAGCGCGGAGCGGCCCCAATCGCGGCGCGGGTCGTTGCGATTCATTACCATTTGCGGCTGATTATTGGCTTGGGCAATCGTCAAGGCCGAATTCATGTCCAGGTTCTTGGACCACGTGTAGTTGGCGCGAAATTGCAGACCGCGGCTCAACCGTCGCGTCACGTCTAGCTGCAGCGCGTTGTAGCTGGTATTGCCTTCGGTGTACCAGAAGAAACCCGCCGAGAGGTACGGATTGGGACGGCTAGACACTTTTGGAATGTATTGGGTGCCCTGTGGAACGGTCGCCGCGGTGCCGGTGCCGCCGGCCGCGCAGCCCGCCGGGTCAGCGCAGATCTGGGCCGGGACGCTGTTGGGGTCGATACTCAGAAACCCATGATAGCCATGCGATCCCACATATCCGGCGCGCAACACTGTATTGCGGTCCAGTTGCTGCTCGATTCCGAATCTCCACTCCGCGACGGCCGGCGTTTTGGCGTCCGGTTGGACACCCTGTGGAGCATACGTCGTACAAGGGGTGGGAACCCCGGGACCGCAAGTCGGTGGCACCGGAGAACTGGCGACCAGCGGAAACGGCGGCAGCGTCGCGCTGGTAAACGTCAGGGAGCCGTTGTAGGGCGGAATCGAGTTCAGCAGGAAACTCAGATCGTCGATCAGCGAATAATAGATGCCGAATCCCGCGCGGATGGCCGTCTTCCCGTTTCCGAAAACGTCCCACGCCAATCCCACTCGCGGCGCGAAGAGCTTCTTGGCGTTGTTTTCGGTGAACGCCGAACTGCCCACGATGGGATTCGTCACCAGCACGCCGTTGGCATCGGTGACGTAGTTGGCGGCGCGCCCCGAGACCTCGTTCCATCCCGTCGTGAATTCGTGGCGCAACCCCGCCTGCAGCGTGAGGTTCGGTCTGAGCCGGATAGAATCCTCCACATACCAGGCGCCGAACCAGCTGCGCCAGCCCAGTTCATTGGGATTAACCACAACCTGAAAATTGCTCACTGTCCCTTGCAGGAATGTCTGCAGTGTGGTGTAGGTAGCTACACCCGTCTGCCGTGAAGCCGAGTTTTCATTGTCACGCACGCGCTGAAACCAGACGCCCGCGCTGATCTGGTGCCTTCCCTTGTTGATTTGCACGGCGTCGGAGTAGGTGAACAGATTGCGCCGGTTCCAGGAGTTCGCCGCGTTGTTGGGGCCGGCCGACGTGATGGCAGACGTACCCGTAGTCGTCACACCTCCGCCGATGACGATCCCGCCCGGACCCATGCCGGATACAAACTCGGTGCTCGCGGGAAACGCTACCACCGAAAAAGGATTCAGATTGAATGCCGCGCGGGAGTACCCGAGCGTCAGCGAATTGAGAACGACCGGGGAGAAGACGTGAGTTTCCTGCAGGCTTCCGACCTGGCTGCGCACCACCAAATTCGTTCCAAACAGTGGATCCGGCAACGGAGTCAGGCTCGTGCCGTCATCGATCGTGTAGGAACCCGAGAGCGTGTCGCGCGACCCGATGTTGTAATCCGTTCGCAGCGTTCCAAAGTCCTCGCGCACCGGCTGGGCCGCATTACCGTACGCCAGCGCAACTCCACTGCCCAGGTTGGGGCCGTTGGGCTCAGGCCAGAATTGCATATACTGCAACATGGCCGGGTTCAGACCCGTCACCGGCCGCGGCGTTCCGCTGGCATCGGGCAGCGAACCCAGGCGCGCGTTCTGGTCGGGCACAACGGCGACGCTGCTGGTAGCCAGCCGCTGCCGGAATCCTTCGTAGTTTCCGAACAGGAACAGCTTGTCTCTCTTGAGCGGCCCGCCGAGCGATCCGCCGAACTGGTTGCGTTTGAACGGAGGTACCGGGCCTTTGTCAAAGTAGTTCCGCGCGTCCAACGCGCTGTTGCGGAGAAATTCAAAAGCTGTCCCGTGAAGCTGATCGGTGCCCGACTGTGTCACGATACTGACCTGCGCGCCGGCGCGTTTCCCGTACTCCGCCGAGTAATTGTCGGTGAGCGCATTGAACTCGCGCACGGCATCGATACCGAGCAATTCGCCGCTGGTACCGCCGGGAGTGATCGCCAGTTGGCTCGATCCCGTGTACTCGACGCCATTGAGCAGAAACAGATTTTCCGAAGTCCTCCGGCCGGCCACCGAGAACGTGCTCCCATTGCTGGTTGTGGTTCCGGCGCTTTTCATGGCGCTGAAATTGATCGCCCCCGGATTGAGCGTGATAAGGTTATCGAAGCTGCGGCCGTTCAGCGGCAGGTCTTTGACCTGTCGCTCGTTGACCACTCCCGCCACCGAAGCCGTGGTGGTATTCACTACTGGCGCGTCGGCCGTCACCGTGACTTGTTGCACGACATCGCCGACTTCCAGCCTCAGGTTGACAACCCCTTCCTGCCCGACTGACAGGTTGACGCCGCTGCGCACTGCAGCCTTGAAGCCGGCCTTTTCCGCCTTCACTTCCTGCGGCCCGATCGGCAGCGACAGCGCCCGGTAAATGCCGGCATCGTCCGTCAGGACTGTCCGGGTCACTCCGGTTTCGAGGTTCCGCACCGTCACCGTTGCGCCCATCACCGCGTTTCCGCCGGCGTCTTCGACCATTCCATTGATGCTGGCCGTCGACTGCGGTTGCCCCCATCCAGAGCCTGTCGAGAGCCAAATTAGGATCAGCATCGGGATCAGGACCAACCGGCTTCCGTGAAATGACTCGAACATTTGCTGTCGCTCCTCTATACAACCTCGCCAGCAGCGGTCGTTACCGGAACCGGCAGCACTTCGGGGCTGAGAATCCGCGCGGCCACCCAGCCCGCCGCCACAAAGCGAGACGGCGATGGCGTGAACACAACCTTATAGCTGGTCTCTTCCAGCGGAGCCTCCAGAATGTTCCCGCGCTGCGGGTAGACCAAAGCGAGGTACTTCAGAATAGTATATATATCCCCGTCGAGCGGTTGGCGAAAGTCAAAACCCTGGGCACGGAAGTGGATGGCTGTGCCGCGGGAGGACAGGCGCCAGCACAGGAAGGCGCAGCAATCGATGGCGTGTTCGAACCAGGCGTCGAAGTGCGGATCAATGTCGCGATCGAGAAAAACCTCGACCGTCTGTTCCTGCTCGCGCGCAAATTCGCGGATTTGCAGCGCGCCGACATGGGCCGAAGCCTTCCAATCCACGTGCCGAGCGCTCTCGAACGCCTCATAGGGCCGGATGCGGTAGAAATCCTTGCCGAGCCCGCGATAGTGAGTTTCGATCTCGCCCGCAATGCCAAAGAAGAGATCCTCGAACCCGGGGCGCGCATCAATTGATGGATAGACGATGGTCTCCCGGCTGAGGGTCACTCGTGCGGATTTTTCCAAAAACCCGAAAGGGAACGACGTGGAAAAGGCAAAGCTGTTCTGCCGGTACGTCCCGCGCCGCGGAAACCGGACCTCGACCGGCGCCTCCAAAGTCGCGCCCGCCGGGATCAGAGGGAAGTAAACGCCGGACCGCAGCGCGGGGCTTTGCGGGTCCCGAATCCCCTCGACCCGAACCGAAAATGACGGCATCAGCCATTTCTGATTGCGCACGAACAGCCGGCCGGGCACCGTGCGGCTGGCGGCAACGTGTTCGGGGACCTGGAAATCGAGCGCCAGCCCGGCCAGGCACAACCGGCTCACGAGCCCCGACACTAGCAGGGTGGCGAGCATCGTCGCGACGATCAGGAACAACAGGTTGTTGGCGGAAATAATTGCGCCGAGCCCGACCACGACAATAGCGGCGGTGAACAAAATGCCGCCCCGCGTAATCCGGTACCGGATGCGGCGGGCCAGCACGGCGCGAATTTGTCCCCAACGAAAACGCACGGGATTGCCTTTGATTCTATCGTGCGGCGCCCCGTTACAATGAGCACAGTGACTCCTGTCGAGTGCGGGCGGACTCTGGCCAAGGTTCCGATTTTTTCCGGGCTCACCGAGCCGGAGTTGAGTTTCCTGGCCCAGCGGGCCGTGCCGCGGCGTTACCCGGCGGGCGAAATCGTGTTTGCGGAAGGCGAGCCCTGCGCCGGACTCTACGTCGTCGAGCGTGGAAACATCCGCATCTTCAAGACCTCCCCGAACGGCCGCGAGCAGGTGCTGACCATCGACGGGCCAGGCAGTTCGGTGGCCGAGGTGCCGGTCTTCGACGGCGGCAATTATCCCGCTTCGGGCGCCGCCGTCGACGAAGCCATCCTCCTGTTTGTGAGCAAGCAGGACTTTCAGGCGTTGTGCCTGGCACATCCGCAGGTTGCGCTCAAAGTGCTGCGCGTGGTGGGATTGCGGCTGCGGCGGCTGGTTGGAATTATCGAGGAACTTTCCTTCACAACGGTGCGCCATCGCCTGGCCTCGTTTCTGGTTCGCCTGGCGCGGCATGAAGGAAAGACCACGTCGAAAGGCATCGAAATCACGCTGCCGGCCGGCCACCAGGAACTGGCGGCACAAATCGGAACGGTGCGCGAGCTGGTTTCACGCAATCTCTCGCGATTCCAGGCCGAAGGGCTGCTCACCGTGGAAGGCCGCGACGTCATCGTCCGCAATCTCAAGGCTCTGGAAGCGGAACTCGATTCTTCCCAATAGCCGGTGACCAAAGTCATAGTCCTGAAAACGCAGTGGCGCTACGCTCGAATTGCGGAGGAAAGCATGAGCATCGCGGCCGAGAAAACGGTGCGGGAACTGGCCTTGGAGAATCCGGCGGCTACTCGCATCTTTGAGCAATTGGGTATCGACTATTGCTGTGGCGGGAATCGCTCTCTCGAACAGGCGTGCCAGGCGGCGCATGTGCCGCTCGAACGCGTGGAGAAGTCTCTCGAGGCCGCGCCGCGCGTTCCGGCCGGCCGGGACTGGGCCGTCGAGCCGCTGTTCGAACTGATCGCTCACATCCGCAATACCCACCACCGCTACACGCGGGATGAGATCAAACGTCTCGGGCCGCTCTTCGAGAAAGTCTGCTCGGTGCATTGGAAGAATCACCCGGAGTTGCTGGAGATCCGGGTCGCCTTCGACCGTCTGGCGCAGGAACTCATGATGCACATGATGAAGGAAGAGGCAGTGCTGTTCCCTTATATCGAGCGGATGGAGGAATCGGTCGTCGCGCAGGAACCCGTTCTGCCGCCACCGTTCGGCGCGGTCCGTAACCCGGTTGCGATGATGATGCGGGAACACGATGACGCGGGCGCCGCGCTGCGCGAGATGCGCGATGCCAGCCGAGGCTACACCGCGCCCCCCGATGCCTGCCTCAGCTATCAGACTTTATACCGGGCGCTGTCCGAGTTTGAGGCCGATCTGCACGAACACATTCACCTCGAGAACAATATCCTGTTTCCGCGAGCAGTCGAGATGGAGCGGGCTAGCGGTTGAACTCGCCCGCGTCAGGACCAGTTCGAAGTAAACCCGGCTGGGCAGGTCGGTACGCCAATAGCCTGTCCAGCGCGCATATCCCGTAATACCCAGAACAGGACGGCAATCAACCACGCGAACACGCGTCGATGAAGGTCCTCCGGAGAAAAGCAACGAGACAAATCCGAAGACGATTCATGACCGTCCTCTAGTTATGATTGGAAGTGGAGGCAGGTC
>DASXAK010000107.1:0-18327 GCA_036406715.1 Bryobacteraceae bacterium
CACCGGCAGGTCAGTGAGGTCGGGATTTGCGCGCAACGCCTCCAGAATCTCCTCGCCGCCGTGTTTGGGCAGGTTCAGGTCGATGATCGCCAGATCAAGATCCGCTGCCGATGCCGGCGGTTGCCTGCTCACAAGCGCAAGCGCATCGGCCCCGTCGTCGATTATGGTCAGCTCGCAATCAAGCCCGGCATGCCGCAGCGCCATCCGGAGAAGTTCCACATCTGCCGGATTGTCCTCGATCACCAGAATGCGGGCCTTGTGCGAATTGTCTTGGTTCATGCCGTCCCCCTCACCGAACGACTGGCGGCTTGAGGCAACGTGAACAGAAACGTTGCGCCCGCACCGGCGGCCGACTCGACCCAAATCCGCCCGCCGTACCGTTCCACGACTCTCTGACAGATCGCCAGACCCACGCCAGTACCCGGAATGTGTTTCCCATGCAGTCGTTTGAACACCTCAAAGATCTTCCGATGATACGCCGGATCGATGCCGATCCCGTTATCGGCCACGGTAAACCGCAACTCACCATCAACCTGGTGCGCAGAGATGCGGATGCGCGGCGGATCTTCACCGTGGTACTTGATTGCGTTACTAATCAGGTTCTGAAAAAGAGAACTCACGTGTGCGCGGTGCACCTGAATGGCAGGTAGCGGTTCAGCGCTGATCACGGCCGTACTTTCGTTAATAGAGGCCTGCAAATCGTGCAACACAGTCTCGACCACGGTATTCAAATCGACGAAGTCCACGGGCGGATCTTCCGGCGCCTGGAGTTCGGTGTAGGCGCGCAGGTCCGTAAGCAGATCGCTCATCCGCTTGGTTCCGTCCATGATATTTCCAACGAACGACTGCGCCTCACTGGGGAACTGTCCGGGATACGACTTGATCAGAAGCTGAGAATAGGCGGTAATCATGCGCAGGGGTTCCTGCAGGTCATGGCTGGCGATGAAGGCAAACCGTTCGAGGTCCTGATTGGTGCGCGCCAGCCGCTGGTTCGATTCTTGCAAATCAGCGTTCAGCTGGGCCAGGCGTTCGGCAAACCTCACTTGTTCCGTAATGTCACGGGCGATGGCCGATCCGCCAATGATGCGGCCCAGCGCGTCATAAACCGGAGAGATGGTCAGAGAGACTTGCAGGCGCTTGCCTTCTTTTGTCTGACGAACGGTTTGGTACTGGACAATGCTTTCACCCTCTTGTATCCGTTTCAGCAACAGCAAGGATTCGTTGACAACGTCGGGACTTGAAAGAATCCCGAGAGGCCTGCCAACAACCTCCTCGGCCGTATACCCGTACATGCGCTCTGCACCGCGGTTCCAACTGGTGATCCTGCCGTTCAGGTCCGCCCCGACGATCGCGTCTTCGGTCGATTCCACGAGGGACGCGAGCAAACGCCGCGCTTCGTCCGCGCGCCTCCGCACCGTGACATCGCGAAACACCAGGACGGTGCCCTGCACCGAGCCATCTTCACCGCGAATCGGTGCGCCGCTGTCGTCGATCGGGATCTCCGTTCCGTCGCCCGCGATGAGAATCGAATGATTCGCCAATGCCACGATTTGGCCTTCCCGCAGGACTTTGTTAACCGGGCTGTCCACAGGCTGACGAGTGAACTCGTTCACAACTCGGAAGACATCTTCGAGGTCTCGACCAACGATTTCCGCCTCCGGCAGCCGCAGCAATAACTGGGCAACCGGATTGGCGAACATTACGCGCCCGTTCGCATCGGTTGAAATCACCGCATCGCCGATGCTGGTGAGCGTAGTTTCGAGAGAATCGCGAGCCTTCCTCGCTTCCTCGAACGCCGCCTGCTCGGCTACCAGCGCGTTCCTCAACTCCGCATCCTGTGACTCGATTCGCGCCAGCATTTTGTTGAAACCGTCCGCCAGCACTCCCAATTCATCACCGGAGAGCTTCTGGGCGCGGATCGCGTAGTCTCCCGTCTCGGAAACCGACGTGGTCGCTTGTGCCAGTTGTGAAATGGGCTTTGCGATCACCGCGCTCAATTTCGCAGACAACAGGTACGCCACCAGTCCCGCAAGCACCAGAAGGCCTAGAACCGTTGCGCCATACAGCCGGATGCGTGCCGCGATCTCTTCTTGAGAATAGAGCAGCATTAACGTGCCGATGCGCCGATTCGCGAGCAGAATCGGACGCCGCACTCGAAGATCGGTGTCGGTGAACCGGATCTCATCGCGGATTCCCACCGGAGGACATTGGGGCGGACCGCCCGGCCGAACATACTGGGCGAAGATGCTGCCGTCCGGCTGATACACGCAAGCCGCCACCAGGTGCTCCCTCGCTTTGAGCGAGGCAAGCGTCTGCGTGGCGGCGTTCGGATCAAGAAATGCCAGAGCTGCGGTGCTGTTGTCGGCTACGATTTGGGCCAGTGCTAAGATGTCGCGCTCCATCGATGCGCGGAACAAGATTGCGTCTGCGGCCACGTACCCGATGCCGGACAGCAGTAGAGCAGCCGCAGCCACGGCCATTGTTATCACCGTGACCTTCTGCTTAATCGGCATGTCGCGAAACTGGGGCATGGCCGGCTCTACGGACGCGTCTCCTGGTTGTTGTTTCTGACCACTCTCGCCACCATCAGCAGCCGGGAGCTGAGCGTGAGCCCCGCGTTGGCAGCAGTTGTCTGATTTACGTCAAAGCGCACACGGCGGTTTTCGATCACGAATGCGACCATGCCACCCTGTCGCAGAAACTCATCTCCCTCGCCGACCGTCAAGACTCCCGGCCCGATCTGAGCGAGCATCGGGCCCATATCGTTCGTCGTTCGGCTGACATAGACGACCTGGCACGATTTCGGCTCCGGGGCGCGCCGGACCCTCAGAACGGCAACGCCGCGGCCCTCGACTGCTTCCCCACGTACCATCTGGTCCAGCGCGCCGCCAAATGGATCGTCTCCAAAGACGCAGATAGTCAGGGGCGAACGGCTATCGGCAAAGGCAGCCGGCGGCCAGCCGATAAACTTTGTGAAGTTCAACAGGAACGCCGCCTTCACCTGATATTCGAGCGGCGGCTCATCCGCCGCCAGCCGGCCGGCCGACATCACAAGAAGAAATCCGAGGGCCAGGACCGCAAATATCGCCTTCGCGCTATCGATGTGGCGTATGCGTCGGCCATTGCCCGCCGAGCGCTCTGCTGGTTGCCAAATATGCCGCCTTGTTGGCATTTCTCGCGACTCTCGGGAATTCCTCTATCTCGTCCACATCAATCGGACAAATGCGGACCTCCGGATGTAGACAAGCCCTCCGGGTAGCCCGCCGTATTCGGCATGATGCGGCTGCAGGAGATTTTGTCCGACAACCGCCAACTCGATCTCGGACGTCAGTTTCCTTGCCAAACGTACGTCGCCGGTCGAGTACGACGGAACCTTCAGGTCCGGAAGAGAGCCGACGTACCGGTATGTGAGATCCAGATCGAATGCTCGTGGCAGGGTGAAAAGTGATTGGACCACCACTTTGTGCTGCGGACTGTCGCCTTGTACCTGCCCCACCGTAGACGCATCGTCGCTCGTGGGATATCGTTCCGCGTTCAAGTGCAGGTAGGAATAGGAAGGTTTCACGCGCCACCAACTCTTCAAATCCCAGAGCGAAGAAATTTCGACGCCTTTCGTCTGCGCCGCGATCCCGTTTCGAAGGTAAAGAGGGAGCACCAGATGCGCCGGTTCCGGTGTCGATTCCGGCGCCAGCGGCTGATTTTCCACGCTGAGCAGATTATCGTACCGGTTGTAGAATCCCGCGATGCTGATGAATCCAGCGTTCTTAATATAGGTGCGATAACCCAATTCGTAGCCGGCGAGTTGCTCGGGATCGAACTGGCCGTCGCCGATCAACCGCAGATAGAGCGGCAACGCCGGCACCGCGAGCGCCGTATACCGAAAGCCTTGCTCGATCCGGGAAGGGGTCCGAAGCGCTCGCGTGACCGAGGCCCAGACAGTCTGCTGTTCCGTGGGCGTCCAGGCCAGCCGGCCGCTCGGCTGATATTCGAAACCGCTGTAACTGTTGTCTTCAATCTTGCTGCCGAGCGTCGCTGTCAGACGGTTTGGCGCCAACGTAATGGAATCCTGCACAAATCCACTGAAGATCGAGTACGTCTCTTTGTGAGGCAGGAAATCCACCGTCGGTACGGTTTGAAAGAAGCGGCTCGGACTAACGCGAATCCCGCCTCCCCAAGTGACGTCGTGGCTCCCCCGCGGAATGTGGTGGATGAAATCGATGTCGACTGTATCGCGGATCTCGCGGTAGTTCAGGTCGTTTCGGTCCGTGCGGTCGAAGTACACACGGAGTTCGATGTCCGAGCCGGACCGAAACGTCCGGCGCCAGGCGCCGACGAAATTCTGCCCCGAGAAGTCCCCGTTCGCCTCCACGTTGATAAGGGCCGGCGGCGAATAGGTGCTGATTCCGTTTTTGGAGCCCGCATATTCCTGGTACGCATCGCCGCTCAAGGTGACACTGTCGCGGGCACTGGGAGTCCAGTCCACTCGGAATCCCGCCCGGGCGCTCCGCCAGTCATCGAAGTTCCGGCCGTCGGGATGATACTGAGGGCCGCGCGTGAATCCTTTCCCGTATACGCGATACGAGAGATTGTCGCCGCCGGCTCCGTAGCGCATACTCAGGAAGCCTTGCTCGACGTTGCCCCCTCCCGCCTTGACCATTTCGCCGCGGGTTTCTTTCGCGCTCTTAGTGATGATGTTGATCACGCCGTTGACGGCATTGGCACCCCAAATCGTTCCTCCCGGCCCCCGGATCACTTCGATTCGATCGATGTCCTCGATGACCGTGTCCTGCATCTCCCAGTAGACGCCCGCGAACAGCGGCGTATATACGGAGCGCCCATCAATCAGGACCAGCACCGATTTGGACAGATATCCCTGAAATCCGCGAATCCCGATCGCCCATTTGTCGGAAGCAATCTGGGCGACGTCAACGCCCGGCACGAGCCGCAAGAGATCCGGAAGGTTGGTGGCTCCCGAGCGCGCGATATCCTCCCGAGTCAGGACATAAATCGCAGCAGGCGTGGTGAAGGCCGCTCTCGATTCCTTTGTGACAGTCGTTATTTCAATCTTGGATAACTGTTCGAGGCTTAACGTTTTGAGCGCAGCCGGACCTCCGGAAGGTGGTGCCTCCTGACCGTCGGCGGCAGTAATCGCAGCGGATAATAACAATGCTGTGAGAGGCCACACCAGCGTGCGGCCGCGGTTCGGGCGCAGGGCACAACACGCATCAGCGAGCTTTGCTCGGGACATCGTTTTCGGTATCACGCTCGCCCGGTTCCGCCGCGCTGAGCACTACCGACAACGTAAACCCGTCAAAGTCTCTGGATGCTGCGGCGAGCAGGATCTGAGGTTGATTGTAAGAGTTAACTGGAAAATTTTTATAGGGTATGCAAGGCCGCGCGACAACGAAGTGTAATGAAGTTCACCTTTGGCGACGCTAGTCTCCTGCGGCTCCTTCCAACACGCAGACCTCATCCAGATTCCGGTACTTCTCGGCGTAATCGAGCCCGTAGCCGACCACGAACTGGTCGGGAATTTGAAACCCGACATAGCTCACCGGCACCGGCCGGACCCGGCGCTCGGGCTTGTCGAGCAGCGCGGCGACGCGCAGCGACCGGGGTTTGCGCTGCTCGAGCACGTGCATCAGGTAATTCAATGTGATGCCGCTATCAACGATGTCTTCGACCACCAGAACGTCGGCGCCTTCCAGCGATATGTCGAGATCTTTAGTGACCTTGACCTCGCCCGAACTGCTCATGCTCTTGCCATACGTACTGATCCCCATGAAATCCACAAACACGTCGCGCTTCATGGCGCGGGCCAGATCGGTCAGAAAAAAACAAGCGCCTTTGAGAATGCAGATGAGATGCAGATTGCCGGTCGGATAATCGCGCGAGATCTGCTCGCCCATTTCGCGAATGCGCGCCTGAATTTTATCGGAAGGAATCAGCACCCGCAGTTTCGGATCCGTCATGGAAGCCTACATAGTAGCGCGGCGACCGGGTCCTTCACCGCCCGGGCAAATGCGGAACGTCCTTCTCGTTTTCCAGACAGATTGAGTCGAGCATCTCGGTGTCGAGCACGGCGGTTTGCCGGATCAGGGCGGTCCACGGCCGCGTGTACGCCTTGGGATCGTTGATGGTCACCTCAATTTCCATACTTCCGAAATTTGGGCGCTGGAACCGTTCAGTGACTTTGGCGGCGCTGGTCAGCGGGTTGCCGCGGGCGTCGAGCCATTGGTCGTCACGAAACCCCATTGTCTCGACCACCAGGCGGTCGCCCTCCCAACGGCCGCTCGAATATCCATTCCATGTGGGCTGCGGATCTTCCGGCGACGGGCGTCCGTCGGTAAAAACCTGCCGGTAGCTCGCATTGTACTCGTCGAGGATTACGAGCAGACCCGGCGTCTGCACCATCTTCTTCATGGTCGGCAACAAGTGCATGCGCGGACCGCCCGGGGCGACACAGTGCGTATACGGATCGGTCCCGGCTCTTTGCTTCATGGACTCAAGCGCCCATGGCGTGTAGGGCAGTCCGTCTTTGAGACCATCGCCGATATTCGAAAACTGAAGCGTGATGGGTAGATCCGTGCAGATTCGGGTGACGTCGTTGCAGGGCAGTGGATTCGCCGCTTGCCACATTCCGGAAAAATCCGGCTTGCCGTCGGCCGTCCGCGGCGCCGGCGCGTTCAGCTTTGGCTTCCCGCCCGGATCGCGCGGAACGCCGGCGGTCTTATATTGCAGCCACTGCGCCTGGAGCGGCGCTAGCATGAAGATTGCGCACATCACGCGGAGCAGCACGCGGCGATTATATCAGGCACCTCGCGTGGCTGTTGACGGCGTGTTGCGCGCTTCCGGCGATTGCCCAAGACGCGCGCGAGGTCGTGCGCAAGTCCGTCGAGCTCGATCAGGCCAACTGGCTGCGAATGGCGAATTACACTTGGATCGCCCGTTTGCGCGAGCGCCACTTCGATTCCCAAAATCACGTCTCCTCGCAGCACCAGGAGGGCTGGGAAACGATCATCCTGGGAGGCCAACCTTACCGGCGTATGCTGGAGCGGGATGAGCAGCCGTTGCCGCCCGAGCAACAGCGCAAGGAACAAGAGAAACTCGACAAGATCGTCGCCCGCATCGAAAAAGAAACGCCAGAACAGACGCAGCGGCGCTTGGCCGATTATGAGAAGCAGCGCCGGCGCGACCGCGAATTCCTACTCGAACTTCCCGACGCGTACGATTTCCGCATGGAGCCCGATCAAAAGATCGACGGCCAGGACGTCTGGGTCATTGATGGCGCTCCAAAACCGGGTTACCGCCCGAAGAGCCGGGATGGCCGTGCCCTCTCAAAGATTCGCGGCAAGATCTGGATCGAAAAAGCCGGACATCAGTGGGTGCGAATCGAGGCGGAGACCATCGCAACGATTTCGTTCGGCGTCTTTTTGGCCCGCCTGAATCCGGGCGCAAAACTGGTCTTCGAACAAACACGGGTCAACGATGAAGTCTGGCTGCCGAAGCGCGAGTTCGTAACCGGCAGCGGGCGCATCGGCTTACTGAAGCGGATCGCCGAGGACCAGGAAGTCACTTGGACCAACTACCGCAAGTTTACTGTCGAATCGAAAATTGTCTCCGGCAACCCTTAGCCGCTATGAGTTTGCACCGGCGACCTTGTCGCCGGCGCCACTCTTCTATCTATTTGTGCGCGGCCTGGTAATGCTGCGCCAGTAGGTCGAGCCCGAAATCGCCATCGAAGTCGCGCCACACGCTGTGGATGTGGTTGGCGTTGTCCTGCGTCTCGTCAAACTCGATCAGAAACGCTGGCGTCTGCACTCGATAATAGTGCAGGTCGTGGCGGTTGATCCCGCCCGACCACGCAAAATAGAGACTCGCCTGATTCTTGCGGTATTGATCCATCCGCATCTCCGCGATCGGTTCCGGAAAATTCGTCGCGTACTCGCCGATCAGACTCGTCAGGATCTCCTGCTGCTTCGGCGTCATTTTCGAAAAGGACAGGCCGTTCGGTTGGCCGGTGAGCGCCGCCTTGCGCGCGTCGGACGTCAGAATGTCTTTGTACGCGGTCTTATCGACAATCGCCACCGCGCGTTGCGCATCGGTTAGGGATTGGATCAGATCGTAGCCCAGGTCTTCCTCGCGCATCAGCGCGCGCAGCCCGGCTCGCGGCCCCTGCTTGACTTCCGCCGGATTGGCGCCAAAGAAGTTCGGGCTGGATGCGATCTTGCCGTTCACCACCGTGAAGTTCAGGCTGATGTGGTGTCCTTCGAAGCGATATCCCCACGTGCCACGCTCGGCGGGTTCGCCGAAAATCCAGACGTGGTAGTTCTCCGGATCGCGCTCCGGCCCTTTGCCTTGCTCCGCATCCTTCAAGATCTGTTCGAGGCTCATGATCGTGTGAGCCTTGATCACGCCCTGCTGCGAGAGACCCGCCGACATCAGCGCTTCGGCCAGATGCTTCTGCGCCGGAGTCATCTCGCGCAAAGCGACGCCCTTGCGCTCGATTGGAATGAAATGCCAGTTGATGCGCTCATCGCTGGCAAACGGAAAGAGAGATCGGTCGCGCTGCTGTGGCGTCAATCCGTTCAGGTATGCCTTCGCGGCATTCACCATCACGCTTTCCGGCCGTGTGCGCTCATAGGCTGCCGTGAGCAATCCAACCGCGCAGAAGATCAGCAGCAACCGCTTCCAGTCCCGACGCATGGACACCCTCCTTCGACTACGAGGAGTATACACCCAAGCCCTGTTCGCGGAAACCTGACAATTCGCATCGCACTCCCGAAAAAACAGGCCGTATAATGGGGGACCAGAAAACAACCGGAGGTGCGGCCTTGCACAAAATGATCCAGGGAATGCTGGACGAGTTGCCCAAGGCGTTGCTTGGCGCACTTGTGCCGTTGGCGCAGTACCTGTGGCACCGCTGGTCGGCTCGAAACGCACTGGCGCAGGTCACGACTCTCCATCGTGACCTCGGCGGCCTGCGCGAGTTGCAGGATGCTGCTGATCGCCTGGACGACCCCGATAAAGCCATTCAGTTTCGGAAGTATATCCAGGAGCAGCGCGACGAGATCGTTTCCAAACTGCTAGCCCTCAGCGTCCAGAAGCGCGGTGGGGCGCCCCTGGACGCCGGCCCAGCGGCCCGGTTCAATTGGCAACGCTGGTTTCTGCTCTACGCTCCGGCGGGTGTTTGGGCCTGGACTCTGCACGTACTTTTCTTCATCTCTGCTTCCTTCGTCGCCATAGGCGTTGTCGTGATGATCGGTAGCTTGAACGATCCCGAACTCGGAGACATGGCTTTGGGGTTCGGCGTCTTTGCAGTGCTGGCCTTGCTGTTCCGTGCTTGGGCTGTCGTCGTCGATCATCAGAAGTCCGCGCGCGCCGCCGGCATTGCCTCTCGTCCGCGCAGCCGTCCCCAACGCGTGTTCCTGCTCTACAAGCCGTCATCCGTGTTCGCCGGAATGATTCACGGCCTCTTCTATCTCTGTCTGCTGGTTCTTTTTTTCGGATTGATCGGCGTCACACTGGAGTGGGATCGGGATGGCTGGTACGGCTTGCTCGGTCTCGCCGTCTGTTCTCCGATACCAATCGCGCTCGCCGCGATAGCGAACTATCTCGATTCACGTCGCAGCATCGGCGCAGCTTCCTTTTCCGCGAGCGCTTAATTGCTTGCACGTAGTACGATACAAGCAGGAGCGTGTTCTGAGAACAGCAGGAATCGAAGAACCAAGCGGTAAATCAGCCCACTCGCCCACTTGGCTCATCGCCGTCCGCGCCGCCGAATCCAAGAAGGCGACCGACATCAAAGTACTCGATCTCACTGGCATCACTTCCTTCGCTGATTTCTTCGTGATCTGTACTGGGGCGAATCAGCGGCAGATACAGGCCATTAGCGAAGAAGTCGGGATCCAGCTCAAGCAGCAGGCCGGTGAATTGCCGACCAGTGTGGAAGGCTACAACCAGGCGGAATGGGTGCTGGCCGACTACGGCGACCTGTTGGTCCACATCTTTTCCCCAAAGGCCCGCGAGTACTACAGCCTCGAACGCCTCTGGCGCGGCGCGAAGGCGCTGGAAATTCCGGCTGCATAGCGCGTCGGTGTGAAACTGTATCTTTACTTTATTGGCCGTCCTAAAGACCCTCATGCTAACGCCATAGCCGCTGATTTCCTGAAACGTGTCAGCCGCTACAGCACCGCGGAGATGCGTGAAATTCGGCCCGAGCGTACCGACCTCTGGACTCGGCACCCCTCCGCCCGCAAAATCCTGCTCGATCCGGCGGGCCAGTCCATGGACTCAGCCGGCTTCACAGCACTGATCGCCACGGCCGAGCGCGAAGGCCGCGACCTGGTCTTTGTAGTCGGCGGCCACGATGGCTTCCCTCCCGGGTGGGCCGGCCGCGCCGATCGGCTCGTATCGCTCACTCCGTTAACGCTGCCGCACGAACTGGCTCGCGTCGTCCTCGTCGAGCAGATCTACCGCGCCTTTGCCACCTTGCGGGGCCATCCATACCCGCGTTAACGTTGTTCTTGCATGTCGTGGTTCAAGCGGGAAAAACCAGAAGGCGCGAACCTTCCCACGGTGGGCGAAGGAGAGCGCCGGGTCCGCACCGAAGGTCTCTGGCAAAAATGCGAAGGCTGTCGCCAGATCATCTGGAAGAAGGAACTCGAATCCAATCTGAACGTCTGTCCAAAGTGCGGCCGCCACAGTCGGATCGATGCCGTCTCGCGCCTGAGGCTCCTCTGTGATGACGGCGCTTACCTCGAATTCGATGCCGGACTAGCGTCTTCCGATCCGCTCGGCTTCGTCGACAGTAAACCCTATCGCGACCGCCTCGCTGAAACCCAGGAGACCACGAACCTCTCCGATGCGCTGATTTCCGCCGCCGGAAAACTGGAGGGCCGCCCGATCCACATTTGCGCCATGGAACCGCGCTTTATCGGCGGCAGCATGGGCTGTGTGGTAGGCGAGAAAATTGCGCGGGCCATCGAGCGCGCGATTGAAAAGCGCACGCCCCTGATTATCATTTCCGCTTCCGGAGGCGCCCGCATGCAGGAAGGCGCCATCAGCCTGATGCAGATGGCCAAGATCTCGGCCGCCTTGATGCGACTCGACGAAGCGCGCCTGCCGTATATCAGTGTTCTAACCGATCCGACGACCGGCGGCGTCACCGCGAGTTTCGCCATGCTGGGCGATCTGAACATCGCCGAACCCGGCGCCTTGATCGGCTTCGCCGGCCCGCGTGTGATCGAGCAGACCATCCGCCAGAAGCTTCCCGAGGGCTTCCAGCGCAGTGAATTTCTGCTCAACCATGGCATGCTCGATGCCGTCGTGCCGCGGCCCGAATTGAAGCCTTATCTCGCCAAGGCGTTGCGGTTTCTCGCGGGTTAACTCAGCTCAGTGAACTATCCCGACTCCGTCCATTTCCTTTACGCGCTCGGCAACGAGCTCAAAACCGCGAAGTTCGGGCTGGAGCGCATCCGCACACTCCTCGATGCGCTCGGCAATCCGCAGGATCGCTGCCGGTTCGTGCACGTCGCCGGCACGAACGGCAAGGGCTCCACCTGCGCCATGATCGAATCCGCCCTGCGCGCCGCGACTCGCCGTACCGGGCTGTTTATCTCGCCGCATCTCAACGAACCGACTGAGCGAATCTGTCTTGATGGCCGGCCCACATCTTTCGACCGTTTCACCGACGCTTTTAACCGCGTGCACGCCGCCGCGGAAAGGCTGCTCGATTCCGGCGCGATCGACCTGCATCCGACTTACTTCGAAACCGTGACTGCGATGGCGTTTCTCATTTTCGCCGATGCTGCGCCCGATATGGTTGTACTCGAGGTCGGCCTCGGCGGCCGGCTCGATTGCACCAATGTGGTGAATCCCGATCTTTGCGTCATCACTCAGATCGATTTCGATCACGAGAAGTTCCTCGGCATTAGCCTGGAATCGATCGCCGGCGAAAAGGCTGGGATTCTCAAGCCCGGGGTGCCCGCCGTCTTCTCCCGGCAGCGCCCCGAGGTGAGTCCTGTACTCGACCGCCGCGCGGCCGAACTTGCCGTACCGGTGTCGCGTACCGCGGACTGGACGATCTCGGATCTGGAACTGCATTCGCGTGGCAGCCGCTTCACGCTGGTTGGACAGGTGGGGCAGCCGGTTCCGCCTGCCACTCTCGACATCCGCTGCCCTCTGGCCGGCGAACATCAGGTCGAAAACGCCGTCACCGCCGCTGTGGCTCTGAAAAGCCTCGGTCTTGCCAATGAGGTCATTCAAACCGGCATTGCGCGAGCCGAATGGCCCGGCCGTCTCGAGTTGCTCTCTGACCACCCGGAGATCGTGATTGATGGCGCCCACAATCCTGCCGGTGCTCGCGCCTTGGCGGCGTATCTCGATCGCTTCTACTCAAGCCGCTGTGTCCGTATGATCTATGGCGCGATGCGCGATAAAGCGGTAGAGGAGGTCTGTGGCATCTTGTTCCCGCGTGCCCAGGAAGTGATCGCCACCGCGCCGCAACAGCCGAGAGCGCTTCATCCCGAAGCGATCCTGCACGTCGCCGACCACTCTAATATTCGCACCGCTCCCACCCTTGTCCAAGCCCTCGATCTGGTCAAAGATGCAGGCCCCGAGGACGCGATCTTCATCACCGGGTCGTTGTACTTGGTCGGCGAAGCGCGCGCGTTGATTGGGGCGAGGCGATGAGCTTTCTTCGCTCGCTGCTCTTCTCAACTCCCCTCCTGATCCTCGCGACCATAGTGATGTGGATGTGTTCGATGTTCGCGTCCCTCTTCGATCGCACGGGTAACTGGCAGCATCAGATGGCTCGAATTTGGGGCCGCGTTCTGCTCGCCGTCAGCTTCATTCGGGTCCGCGTGCGCGGCTTGGAGAAACTCGATCCGCGCGCCAATTACGTGTTCGTGGCGAACCACTCGAGTTACATGGATATTCCGGCGCTGCTCGCTCGACTTCCGTACCAGTTCCGGTTTTTTGCGAAAAAGGGCCTCTACAAGATCCCGTTTTTGGGCTGGCATTTGCACCGAGCCGGACATCTGCCTGTCGATCGCTCGAACGCCCGCAACTCCCTCAAGAGCATGAGCGCCGGCGCGCGCATTGTCGCCGAACGCGGCGTGTCGGTGCTGTTATTTCCCGAAGGCGGCCGCACCAAAGTGGGCCTGCGCGAATTCAAAGAAGGCGCAGCCTACATAGCGATCAAAGCGGGAGTGCCGATCGCGCCGGTTGCCATTGTCGGAATGCGCGAACTGTTGCCGATGGGATCGATCCACCTCCGTAGCGGCCACGCCGAGCTGCGCGTTGGCGCGCCCATCCCCACCGCCGGCCTGACGCTCGCCGATCGCGAGGACTTGACGCGCCAAATGCACGAACAGATCCAGCGGCTGCTGGCAAGCTGACCGAGTTTACTGCGGAACCGCTTCTGCAAGCTTTTGAACCGCAGGCGCAATCGCAATCAATAGATGCGCGCGGTGGACGCTCGCATCCTTGATATCGGCAAGGGCCTGCGCCTTCCAGCCCGCGGGCGGCGCTTCCGTTCGATAAGACAACGCTTCGCCTCCCCGTCGGCACAGCGTCGCCAGCGCGTCCGCAAGCGGCAGGTCTTCGAGCAGCAGAGAATTGCTTTCGAGAACGGGCCGGGCCGCCCCCACGACTTCTACCCATCCGGCGAGCGATTTCCGCAATCCTTCCTCGGCCGGCACGCTCGGAGCCGTGAGATATTGAGCCACCCGATCACTGAATTCTCGCGCCGCATCACTTTCTGGCGGAATGGCATCGACCAGCCGGTTGAATGGAGTCGTCACGCCCCACCCGCTTCGGTGCCGTTCATAGCCCTTCACCGGCTCGAGAATCGATGCAAACGCATTGAGCGGCGCCACCGGCATCCCGCTCACCAGCCGCTGCCGCATCAACTGTAGGTTCGAGCGCTGCTTCAGACCGAGCCACTCCAGCCACTGGTTCACCGGCTCGAGTCGCGCGTACATCGACCCGATGTCGTTTACCGAGGCCGGCGACCAGAATCGCTCGGCGATCGCCGCCAGCCGCGGCCACAGCTTCGCGTCCAGATTCTCGGCGGTCGCCAGTTCTTCCCACATCGCGGCCTCGCCCCCGAGGATCCGCTTCGTCTCCTCCGGGCTCAGGCGGCCAGCGGCCTCTGCCAATGGCTCCGTCCGGTAGTGCGCCGAGGCTGGCTGCATCAGGTCCAGGTAATATCCCGTCGACAGAATTCCCGAATATCCTTTGCGGGCGACATCGGCCAACGCAGTCTGCCCGCGCCAGGATTGAATCACCACATCCTTCGGCAGATCCGACTGCAGGATCTCGTCCCAACCCATCATCCGTTTTCCGTGCCGCGCCAGAATCTTTTGTAGCCGTTGGTTGAAATACGTTTGCAGGCGCGGAGCGCTCTCCAGATGATGTTTCTTCAAGAAAGCTTGCACGCCCGGCTGGTTGCTCCAGTCCCGCGGATTGACCTCGTCGCCTCCGATATGAAAATAGGCGTCGGGAAACAGCTTGGCCATTTCCCCAAACAAACCGTCTAGGAACCGGTAAGTCGACTCCTTCATCGGATCAATGACGCCGTTGGCATCGCCGCGTTCGTGCACGATGTGAAACGGTCCGGCCCCGGTGCCCAAACTCGGATATCCAGCCAGCCAGCTCGAAGCATGCCCGGGCACATCGAATTCGGGCACCACCCGGATCCCGCGGTCGCGCGCATAGGCCACCACGTCTCGGATTTCCGTCTGCGTGTAATACAGACCGTCGGAGCCGTACTGCTGCAGCCGTGGGTACTTCTTGCTTTCCACACGGAAGCCCTGATCGTCGGAGAGATGCCAGTGCAAAACATTCAGCTTCACCGCGGCCATCCCGTCCAGCGTGCGCTCGATTTCCTCGGCCGGAATAAAGTGCCGGGAAACATCGAGCGACAACCCGCGCCACGGAAAACGGGGCTCGTCGCGGATCTCCGTGTACGGCACGGAAAAGCCCGGCGCCTTGCTGGGGCTCGACGCTGGATTCTGACGAACCAGTTGCAGGAATGTCTCGAGCCCGCGCACAACTCCGAGCGGCCGATCCGCAGAAAGGCGGATTCCCGCCTCGGAAACATCCAGCGAATACCGCTCGTCATCGCCCAGTTGCTGCGGTGGGCGGTGATCCGCTTCTTCCACAATCACGCGTAGCGCAGGCGGTGGCTGCGTGCCTGCGCGCGGCGGCAGAATCGGCAGCCCCGTCTGCCGCGCGAGGCGCGTGTAGACCCGTTCCACCGCGGCTTTGACGCGCGCGTCGTTGGCGCCCGCCCCGGCCACTGAAACCGAAAACCCGACATTCATTTCGATTTCGCCGGCGTCGAATTTCGCGCTCGCCGGCCACGGCATGAGCGCCGGCGTTTCCGCGGCCGCCGCCAGTGCTACACCAAAGATAACTGCGAGACGCATCCGAACCCTCACCACACCAGTGTAGTGCTCACTCGCAAGGGCGCGCCGGTTAACCGCAAGCCAATAACCCTTGCCGACTGTTTTCTGATGCCTTTCCCGTAGTATGTTTATGCAGCCATGAAACCGACCCTCTTGCTGCTACCTCTCCTAGTTGCGGCGCCGGTGTACTGCTCCGCGGAGTCCAACCTGGTGGATCTGCTGCCGTCCGATTCCCAAATCGTATTCGGGGTTCGCGTCCGCGCGCTGGTCGACTCCGAACTGGCGCGCAATCTGACCGCTGAGCTGAAGGGGCACACGGCGGAGTTGCAGAACATCATCGCCATGACTGGCTTTGACCCGCTGCACGACCTGGATGAGGTGCTGATCGGTTCGACCGGTACCGGCAAGAAAGCGCCGAGCCTGGTGGTGGCGCGCGGCCGTTTTGATGTGGCACGGCTGGCGGCGAACGCCGAACAGTATCACGGTGTGCCGCTGATCAAGACCAGCAGCGCTGGCGCCGAGTCCGTTTTCGGATTCTTGGATGAAACGACGGCTCTGGCCGGAGATGCGGCGACGGTCAAGGCGGCGGTTGACGGCCGCGCTGAGCCCAAGCATCTGGACCCCGCTCTGGCCGAGAAAGTCGCCAACTACCGCGAGCATTATGAAGTGTGGGCCGTGGTCAACCGTCCCGAAGGGCTCGCCGGATACATGCCTCCGTCGAAGGGCCCGGATGCGGCGCTGAATTCCATCGATCACTTCCAATTCGGGGTTTCCGTCAAGCAGGGTTTGGAACTCGCAGCCGAAGTACACGCACGTTCCGCCAAAGATGCCGACCAGCTCGCAGCAACCTTGCAGTTTCTCGAGGCCATGACCAAAGCGCAGCAGCCTGCGTCGCCCGGCACCAGCTTCGCCTTCAAAAAGGAAGACGGCACCCTCAAGATCTCGCTCGCCGTCTCTGAGGAAGATTTGAAAAAGGCGATCGAGCAGCGCCAGAAAGCCGCCGTGATGTTCGGCGACCGGTCGCCTCTGCCGCTTCCGTCTCACACCGTCACCGCGCCGGTCGAACCCGCTCCCAAACCGGCCGCCCAGCGAGCACCCGTGCAGCCCCAGACGGCCCTCGGGGGCGATCCCGCCCAAACCTCTGTGTTCACACTGCCGGGCCGTCCGTAAGCGCACGACGGTACGGCCTCTGCGGAATTCGATTAAACCGTTAGATTTCATATGACTAGAGAGAGGGTCCGCTCGACCCCGCGATTGCTCCGTTCAACCCCTCCACTCGCCGTACAACCAATAAATTCAACAGTTTAATGAGCATTCATATCGCTGGCCGCTCCCCAATCCGTATACTTGCACCAAAGTGCACGATGGCAGAACCGCCGCTTGCTGGGCGTGAGTGCACGACGAATTTATAGATCAGGTAGCGCTGGAGTTAGAAGAAATGCACAAGCCTGTAAAATACGCCGAGAAAGCTCTTGCCTATGCCGCTGGGGCGGCTTGGGCCGTATTCGATAAGGTCAACCAGATCTCGCAGAACCCCGGGTTCACGCCCGCCTGGTCCGACAAGCCGCTGCTCAAAAGCTGGGAGAAGACCAAGCCGCCGCTCGGCTGGCCGCGCGAGACCGATTCGCTGTGCCCGCGCTGCATTCCCGAAGTCCGCAGAGAGATTCTGGACGGCAAGACGCCGCTCGACGTGCTCTACTCGCAGAAACCCGGCGAGATCAAGGCTCAGGTTATCGAGCGCGACGGCAAGATCTTGATGGTGAAGGATTGCCCGATCCACGGCCACTTCGAAGATGTGATGGCCATCGACACCGCGTTCTTCAAGCACCTGGAAGATGTTTTCCCCGGCCGCGACATCCGCGCGCACAACGATTCGACGCTGCACAAACACGGTTCGAGCACAATCACGCATGGGCGCGGCTCGGTGCTGACCGTGGACCTCACCAACCGCTGCAACATGATGTGCGATCCGTGCTTCATGGACGCCAACCAGGTCGGCTTCGTGCATGAGCTGAGCTGGGAAGACATCAAGACGCTGCTCGACAACGCCGTGACGATCAAGCCGAAGCGGCAGATGTCCGTGCAGTTTTCGGGCGGCGAGCCGACGCTTTCGCCGTACTTCGTCGACGCCGTGCGGTACGCGCGCGAAGTAGGTTACACCTCGGTGCAGGCAGCCACCAACGGGATCGAGTTCGCCAAGAGCGCCGATTTCTGTAAGCGCGCGGCCGACGCCGGCCTGCGCTATGCGTATTTGCAATTCGACGGCATCGGCAACGCGGCCAATTCGCATCGCGCGGTGGGCAACCTGTTCGACGTAAAGCTGCGGGCGATCGAGAACCTGTACGCCAACGGCGTCGACATTATCCCGGTCATCACCATCGTCAATGGCATCAACAACGAGCAGGTGGGCCGCATCGTTCAGTTCGCGCTCGACAATCCCAAGAAAATTCCGTTCCTTTCGTTCCAGCCGGTCTCGTTCACCGGCCGTGACGAAGAGGTGACTGATGAAAGAAGACAAGCCCAGCGGTACACCCTGTCGCATCTGGCGCATGACGTGAAGAACCAGACAGGCCTCGGCGTTCCGGCGCGCGACTGGTTCCCGATTTCCTTCATTTCGACGTTTTCCGATTGGAGTGACCTCGTCCACGGCCCGCAATACGGCTGGGGCCAGTTGAGCTGCGGCTGCCACCCGAACTGCGGCGTTGGCATGGCCGTGATGGTGGACAAGGAAACCAAAGAGAAAGTGCCGGTGACTGCGTTCATCAACGCTGACCGCCTGGCGAAAGACGTGGCGCGCATCAATGACGCGGCGCGCGGCAAGTGGCTGTCGATCATCGGTATGGCTTTGGCCGCGGCTCGCAACTACGATCCGTTCCAGGCGCCGACGCACTTCAAGCTGAGCGATCTGCTGAAG
>DASXAK010000108.1:0-2478 GCA_036406715.1 Bryobacteraceae bacterium
GGCCGAAGAGCTCCGTCATGCGGTGGACTCGTCCGGTCACCATCGTCGCCGAAAGATGATGGGGGCTCGTCACGACATTAGCAATGATTTCGGTTTCGGCCGGATAGGGGATGGAGGGCTCCAGAACGCCGACAATTGTGGCCGTGCGCGCGCCGAGCCGGACGGTCCTGCCCAGCACCGACGGATCGCTTTTCAGCGCTGTCGTCCAGAATCGATAGGTCAGCACCATGGCGCCGGCGGCGCTGGGTCCGTCGTCTCGCTTGTCGAGCAGCCGCCCGACGACTGCATGCAGGCCCATCACCTCGAAATACGATCCTCCGACCACGCCGGCGCGGACCTCACGCGGCTCTCCGAGGCCAACCATCGTGAAGCCGATTGTAGAGAAGTCGCCGAACGCGCTGATGGATTTGACGCGCTCGCGCAGATCTTGGATCTCGGGCACGGAGAACGTGGTGTTCTCAATGTTGAGACCGCGTGCGCTCTGGCGGATGTAGATGAGCCGGTCCTCATCGCGATTGACCAGCGGACGCAGCAGCACGCCGCGCACCAGGCTGAAGATGGCCGCGTTGGCGCCGATGCCAAGCGCCAGCGTGAGGGCCACGGTAATTGCGAGCCCTTTCGTGCGCGCCAGCGAGCGGGCCGCGAATTTCAGGTCGTGCATGAACGTGATGATGGCTTCGCGGAGTTTCGAGCGGCTCTCCATCGGGATCACTCCTTTGCGTCACTGACGGCTAGCTATAGGATGAAACATACGGAGCGCGCCCGACCCCTGTCAAGCCCATTCCGCCGCGAATAGGAAGCAAGTGCTAAAAGGATCATAGTGAAGTTGTGAAGGCAATACGAATCCTTCGTTCCGCTCCAGTCCCTGAACTGATTGAAGAAGACATTCCGCAGCCGAAACCTGGCCCGGGCGATCTGCTCATCCGTGTCTGTGCGGCCGGCGTAACGCCGACCGAACTATTGTGGTATCCCACATCCCGCACCAAAGCGGGAGAAGAGCGGAGCCGCGCGGTACCGGGGCACGAGTTCTCCGGGATAGTGGCCGCCCTGGGCGCGGATGTATCCGGCTTCGCGGCCGGCCAGCCGGTATACGGCATGAGCGACTGGTTTTCGGAGGGTGCAACAGCGGAGTATTGCGTGACGCAACCGTCCTATGTTGCTCCCAAGCCGCCCCGCCTGACTCACGAAGAGGCCGCATCGGTTCCTATCGGAGCTTTGACTGCCTGGCAGGGGCTGTTCGATCATGCGCATCTTCAGGCTGGAGAGCGCGTCCTGGTACAAGGCGGAGCCGGCGCCGTGGGCATATTCGTGATCCAACTCGCCCGTTATCGGGGCGCGCATGTGATTGCCACCGCGTCCGGGAAGAACATTCAGTTCGTTTCGCAGTTGGGCGCCGGACAGGCGATCGACTACCGGGCCGGGCGATTCGAGGACGGCGTCCAGCCGGTGGACGTTGTGTTTGACTGCGTCGGCGGAGACACGCTGCAGCGCTCGTGGGCCGTGCTCAAGCCCGGCGGGAGGATGGTCACCATAGCAGCAGGCAGCGAGCAGGTGAGCGAGGAAAGAGTGAAACGGGCATTCTTCATCGTGGAACCGAATCAAAAACAACTGACGGAGATCAGCGGCCTGCTCGAATCGGGCCGTCTCCGCACGGTTGTGGACACGGTGGTTCCGTTCGCGCAGGCGGCTTCGGCTTACACCGGCAACATTAAAAGGCAAGGCCGCGGGAAGGTGGTGGTTGCTGTCCAATCGCGGACCGAATAGCTATTCCTGCCTAAGAGTTTGCAAGGGGTCAACCTGAGCCGCCCGCCGCGCTGGAATCCAGCAGGCGGCTCCCGCCGCCAGCGTCACGAATGCAGTCGCGATCCAGAAATAGGCTGCGTTCTGCGAGTCCAGTCCGGTGAGGAAGCCCTGGAGGGCATGCATGAGCGGCAGCACTCCGCAAAATCCGATGATCAGGCCGACCGCAACGGCCGCGAAGCCTTGACGGAAGATCAGCAAGTGCACGTTCTGTGGAGTCGCGCCAAGGGCCACGCGGATGCCGATCTCCTGTGTACGGCGCGAGGTGGTGTACGAGATCACGCCATACACGCCGGCCGCAGCCATCAGTAGCGCAAGCCAGCCTGTGATCCCCAGAAGCGTCATGATGAACTTCCGATCCGCGACGGAGTCCGCCACCAGGGCTCGCATGGATGCGCTGAGGAACACCAGCTGACTTGGATCGATAGCGGCGATGGCGCGGCGGATTTCCTTCTCGAGATCTCTGTGGGCGGCTTCCGAAGTCTCGCGTGTTCGTGCCACCAGGAATACGGCGCTCTTCATAGCCCCAGTGGCGAGATAGACGTTGCCCTGCGCTGGCTCATTCAAAGCGGCGTGGTTGATGCTGGAAACGACTCCGATCACCCGCTTCGAGTTCCGCGGGTTTCCCGGAGTGCAAAAGACGCAGATCCGCTCGCCGACTGCGCTGGCTCGCGGCCA
>DASXAK010000109.1:0-23318 GCA_036406715.1 Bryobacteraceae bacterium
CGCACCGCCGGGCCCAGTGAATGTGCTGGTCGGGTCCATCACTGTGAATGCTTGGAATGTCCGGCCGAGCGGGTCGGGGGGAGTCGAGACGAAGGGGAAGACCGCTCCGAGGAAATTGCCGGCGCGCTCGGCGTCGGTGGGAACGCTGCCAACACCGTTGCGGACCGTCTGGCCTTCCCGGAACTGTTCAAAATTGAAGAAGAAGAACGTCTTGTCGCGGCCGTTGAAGTGTGGCAGCACGACCGGTCCACCGAGCGTAAAGCCGTAGTCGTTGCGCCGCACGGAATTGCGGATCAAGTGGCCGTGGCCATCATCGGTGAATGGCACGCCGGCGTTGAGGGCTTCGTTATCGAAGTAGTCGTAGGCGCTCCCATGGAGCTGGTTGGTGCCCGACTTCATCGTGAAATTGAAGTAGCCGCCGCCGACCTGTCCGTACTCGGCCGCGAAGTTGCTGGTCTGCACGGCGACTTCCTGGATGGCATCGACGCCGGCTTGGGTTGCTTGTGTAAGCTGCTTCCACATGCCGTTGGTTGCATCTTGGCCCTCAATGCGGATGGCCGCGGTGCTCGAGGGCATTCCGTTGAGGCGCAGCGTATTGTCCGTCGAGAAGGTCGCGCCGGGGAGCAACTGCGTGATAGCTAGAGGGTTTCGAATGTTCCCGGGGCCGACGCCGGTCCCCTTGAGATCGAGTAAGGGAAGATTGTCAATGCGGTTGGTTTCGACCGTGTGGCTCAGCTCGCCGCTTTCGGTCTTCAGTAGGGGCGCCTCGGCCTGTACCGTGACAGATTCGGTGGCAGCGCCAACTTCGAGCGCGAAATCGACGCGCACGGTCTGTGCGACGTTCACAATAATGCCGGGCCGGACCGATTTCTTGAATCCGGGCACCGTGACGCTCAGCTCGTACGTGCCCGCCGGCATTTGTGCCAGCGTGTAATTTCCAGTCGCGGACGTTCCGGCTTGGAAGGCTGTGCCGGTATCTGTATTTTTAGCTTCTACTACGGCGTTGGCGACAACCGCGCCTGCCGGATCGGATACTGCCCCGGTAATTGTGCCGCGATCGGTCTGCGCTGAAGCTGCAGCTGCGAGCGCCAGGATACACACGGCGTACTTCAACAAACGCATTGATCCCTCCTCGTCTCAAGGACTTGTGAACTGCTAGACCTCTAGCTTTGGACGCAGTGTAACCTAGAGGCTCAAAGCGGTCAAGGCGCGATCGGGTAAAAACCGCTCAAAAAAGAATCAAAAGTTCGTGGGTTTACAAATAAGTCAGAATGTGCGGCGAGGACGGCCAATAGCTTCCTGCAAAGTATCAAATTCGCCACCGGTCCCTATCAATAGACCTTGAGGGAACCGGCGATAGGAGAGGATTTCGTGATACAGCTGAGGCCCCAGGACCGAGTTCAGCCCGAGGCCGGCGAGATACTGGAGGCGCAGGTTGAGATCATTGGAAACCTGGACTCCGGCAAGCATCGGCTGAAGGTCCGAGGCTTGGCCTGCATAAGTAGCGAGCAGATCAGCCGCGGAATTAAATCGGGCTTCGGTGAGCGATGCCGCCACGGCGGCGTAGGCCGGTTGTTGCAAACGCCGCTGCAACGCATTGATGTCGATCGGGTGCGGATCGAGTTGCGCCAGCAGCACGAGGTCGTAGCCATCGCCGTTCAGGTAATTGCTCCAGACTGTGCCGTTGGGAAAAACGGAGAAGAACGTAGCCAACTCGGTCTTGACAGTTTCCAGATCGCTTTCATACAGCGGCAGCCATTGAGCGACGACTCCTCCCGGGTTGAGATGGCTTTTGACGAGTTCGTAGTATTCCTTCGAATACAAGGTCGAGGTGCCTTTTACCCAGGGATGAATCGGATCAGTGGTGATGACGTCGAACTTATCGGGCGCGGTCAGGATATAGTGTCGCGCGTCGTCATAGACGACGCGGGTGCGGCCATCGCGAAGAACGTGATTGTTTTCTTTGCCGAAGTATTGGTCGGAAGCCGGCGGAATGATGGGCTCCAGTTCGCAAATGGTGATGCTTTGTACCTCGGAGTAGGGAACGAAGGAGCCGGCCGTCACCCCCGCCCCAAAACCGACCACCAGCACGGAACGCGGCGCGGGATGCACCAAGGCCGGCAGGTGGCCCATGAGGCGCTGCAGCCGCATGTCCAGGATGCCGGTGGACGCTTCTGATTTGCCGCTGACATAAAAGAAGCGCTGGCCGCCGCGATCGGTGATGACTACCGAAGAGTTGATGCCTTCTCCGACGAACAGGGGCTGGGCTTCGGCGGAAAGGCCGAGGCCCCGCAGAATTGGTGTCACACGGCGGCCGTAGGCGATGGCCTGCCAGGGGACCTCGGCGACGGTCCACGCGAGCACTCCGGTCAGCACGACTGCCCCAGCGAGGGCGCCGGCATATTTCAAGGTGACGCGCGGCAGCTCGAAAACGAGAGGCGCCACCGCGAGGATACCGCCGGCCAACGCCAGCCAGATCAGCCATTGCTCGGAAGCTCGCGTACCGATCGAAGGAATAAAGACCAGACTGAAGGCCAGCGCGCCGACGATCGAGCCGGCGGTGTTGGCGGCGTAGACTTCGCCTGTGAGTTGGGCCGGGTCTTCACCGCGCCGCGCCGCGCCGGCCAACGCCAGAGGAAAACTCGCGCCCCAGAGCAAGGTTGCCGGCAATATGGTTCGCAGGCAGCGCGTGATATCGAGATCGAAATTGAATATCGGGTTGGTCGAAAGCCAGGGATCGACCGGCCAGTAGGGCAGCAGATAAGCGAGACTGAACGCGGTCCACGCAATCGCGAGTGCGAGCAAAATCTGGCAGGCAGCCAGAGCGAGGCGTGCCTCGGAGACGCGCGCAGCGATCCAGGACCCAACGCTGCTTCCGGCCCACAACCCAACCAGGAACACGGCGAGGATGATCGAGAAAGTGTAAACAGTCGCACCGAGCAGAAGCGAGAGCAGCCGGGTCCAGACGACTTCGGCGCCGAGGGCGGTCAGGCCCGAAACCGCGATCGCCGCATAAATAAATGTCGCGCCGGGCGCACGGGCCGCCGGCCTGGGGCGATCCGGTGTTTCGAGGACCCGCATATGCCGCCGTCTACCGGCCAGCGCGAGAGCAAGCAACGCCACTCCCAGGTTCAGAAGCGCCGCGACGTACGTGGCGACGGCCATATCGTGAACGCGAAGAAGGTAGAATCCCGCGAGCAGGCATCCGACCACCGCGCCCGCGACATTGGCGCTGTACAGCAGGCCCATCCACGAGACGCCCTTGGGCGTCGTTTCGAGCCATCGCGAGATGGCCGGCAGCGAGCCGCCCATCAATAAGGTAGGTGGCAGAAGGCAGACCGCGGCCACCCCGCCGCGCAAGACGAGGCCGAACAGCCCGCTGGTCGCGCCCGCCACATAAAGGTGCCCGACCAAAGGAACCCCGAACAGCGCGACGATTCCGAACGCGCCGATGCCTAATTCGAGAAACGCGTATACGCGCAGCGGGTGTTGCCGGTTCGAGATCCATCTCGGCAGCAGTGCGCTGCCGAGGCAGAGCCCGCCCATGTAAGCGGCCAACAGCAATCCGAGCGACACGGCCGAGGCGCCGATCACCAATTGCAGCAGCTGGAACCAGACGATTTCGTAGATGAGGGCGGCGCAGCCGCTGCCGGCAAGCAGCAACAGCAACCACGGAAGGGAACCGCGGGATACCTCTGGGGACGCGGCCGGAACCACTTCGGCTTCGAGCGGTTCGACAGGCTCGCGCCGGGGTTTCAGAGACCGTTTGGGCACAGAACTATTACAGTATCAGACCAAAAACAAAAGGGCCTCGCCGAGTGAAAGCGGCGAGGCCCGGAAGCAAGGTTACCGAGTCTAGAACTGGAAGCGGGCGACGAGTTGGCCGGAGCGGGGGGTGGTCCCGAATCCATTGACCGTGTTGATGTAGCCGTAGCCGCCAGTCAGCAGGCCGAGGTTGTTCTTGGTCGTAGTCGCCTGCGGGTTGGTAGACGACGGCCCCGACAGGAACACACGGTTGAACATGTTGAAAAACTCAGCCCGAATATTGAACGTAGCTCTTTCCTTGAATCGGAAAGTGCGTCCGAGACTGATGTTTTCGGCCGGTTGCCGCTGCCAGCGGTAGTTGCTGTAGTACGCCGCCGCGGTGCCAAACTGGCCTGCCGCCGCATCCGAAAACGCGGCGGGGTTCAGTGCCAGGGTTGTGGTCGGGTCGAAGCAGTGGCAGTTGGGATCGACGGCCAGATAAGGCTGGCCGGTCGGATTCTGGAAAGTGCTGCCGCCGCCCCAAACGGCGGGATTGTTCGTCGCGCCCCGGTCCAACTGCGCGAGCAATTGGTTATTGGATCTCGCGGTTGAAATCAACTGGCCGCTCTGGTAGCGAAGGACCGTGCCGAATACCCAATCTCGCGCGACCCACGAGACCGCCTTCAGAGCGCCCGAGTCGAACCGGAGTTTCGGGGTCGTGTAGTTAGCCGAAATCACCAGCAGGAGGGGCCGGCTGAAGCCCGAAAGGTATTTGTTCTGTGAATAATTGTATACGTCGTTGATCGGCGTTCCGGAATTGCCGACGGTACCGGTCCCGCCGCTCGGCGTGAGATAAGACGTATCGGAGTTCACTCCGAGGGCCAGCTCTTTCTGCCAGGTGAAAGCGCCTTGCACGTCGAGACCATGCGAGTAGCGTTTGGTGACCTTTACCTGGAGGGAGTCATACCAGGTATCGCCGAGCGGCGGGCCGAGGAACGGCGGCGCGCCGGAGTTCCACTGCGGGAACGGGCGGATCGCCTGTCCCAGCGTCTGGTTCCTCGGGAATCCCGGATAGACGGCGTTTGGATTCGCCAGGTAAGGGAAGCGTGCGATCACCTGAGGACTGTTGATAGCCAGAGCCAGCAGGCCGCGATCGGTGGCATTCGTGATGTCGAGGCCGAAATTCTGCTTCAGGTATTCCGGCGTCATCGCGTTGTATGCCTGATCGGCGAGCACGGGCGCCGTCCACCATACGCCGCGGTTGCCAACGTAGGACGCTTCCACCACCAGGTTGTTGGACAACTCCCGCTGCAGCCCAATGCTCCACTGCAAGATGCGGGGGGGCCGGCCGGCGTGCGGATCGATGTAAATAAACGGCGACGAAGGGATCGTCGCGCCGTTGAACGGCACCGGGTAATGGGGGCTGAAATCCGGCCAGACGATCGGCGCGTTGCCGTAGGGATTGCCGGGAGCGAAGGGGTTCCCGCCCTGCAACGGCACCACACCGGTATAGGAACCGGGCGCAGACGTGAAGGTGTAGAAATCGGGAACGCTATAAGAAAGATACGCATTGTTCGGAGCGGAAGAGTACGATAGTGCTCCTCCCATGCGCAGCACGGTCTTCTCATTGATCTGGTAAGCGGCGCCCAGCCGCGGACCGAATGCATACGGATAGTTGTGGTTGAACGAGCAGTTGCAGGTGGCCTCATAGATGACGTTACCGAGGCGGTTGCCTGCCAGGGGATTCGGCGTGCTAAACGAGGCGCTCTGCATCCGGCCGTGCTCTTCTTTCAGCAAGGTCACGTAGTCGTAGCGCAGTCCATAGTCGAGGGTGAGCCGGCGAGTGACTTTCCAGCTATCCTGCGCGTAAAACGCGAAAGAGTGATTACCAATCCGCGAATCGGTGACCTGCGAGACGGTCAGGCTGTTGGGAGCGCCGATTAGGAAGCTGGCATACGCGAAACCAGTAGTGGCGAAGGTCGCTTTCTGGAATTCCCACGGGTTCCCAGTCTGGTTCGCTGAGAAGTTGAACTGCCCGTTGGCGCGGGTATAGTTCAACTGGGGAAAGCCTTCGACCACCATGTCGCCACCGAATTTATAGGTGTGATTTCCTTTTACCCAGGTCACGCTGGCATTGGCTGTCGGTTTGACATCCTTCAGGTGTTCGACGCCGAAGGTATTTCCAATCGCGCTAAGGGCGGTGGGCAATGAGGCGCCACCCAGAGTCGCGCTGCTGATCAACCCGATATTTGGGAATTGATTAATGTAGAACGGCGCGAAGCTTGCGCCCAGTTGCTTCTGGTCGTAAGAAGGCGGAATCGCGGGCTGGTTCGTGTAAAACAGGCCAATGCCCAGATGCAGCAACAACGTGGGACGCAGCGTGTGATCGTAATTGATGCGCGCGGTGTTGTTGACTGTGTCCGTCGGTTCCGGAGCGGACCACGGAAATTGGCTGGGGGTGAAGCCGTTGTTATTGGGCGCCCGCGTAGCCGTCTGCTGCCAATAGCCGGATATTTTGATATTTGAGGTCAGAGAGTGATCCAGCTTTACCGAGGGGATGGTGGTGTGCCGGAAATTGGTATACGCGGGCGTGGCGTAGTTGTTAAGGGCGGCGCCGGCCAACGGCCCAAGAGGCAGCGGGAACATGTCTTGGATCTTGAGCGCGACCGGATCCATCTGGGTTTTCGGAACGGCATTATTCGTGAACGGAGTTCGCACTGGAGACCCATCGGGGCCGGTGCGGGTTGAGTTCGGATCGAAGATTTCGTTCTGAAGAAGCACTTGGCCGACCGAATCGGTCAACCCCAGCGGGCCTAAGAGCGCACCGCTAAAATCGCCATTTCGATACGCCGCTGTCGGGACCGTGGCCACTCCGTTGCGGACCTTCTGGCCTTCGCGGAACTGTTCGAAACTGAAATAGAAGAATGTCTTGTCCCGGCCGTTATAGAGTTTCGGGAGATAGACCGGACCGCCCAAAGTAAAGCCGTAATCATTGCGGCGGACCGTGTTGCGGATCAGGTGCCCGTGGCCGTCATTGGTGAAGGGGAGACCTGCGTTCAGTGCTTCGTTATCGAAGTAATCGTAGGCGCTGCCGTGGACCTGGTTAGTGCCGGACTTCATCGTGTAATTGAAGTACCCACCGCCCGCCTGTCCGTACTCCGCCGCATAATTGCTCGTCTGGATCGCCACTTCCTGAATCGCATCGACGCTTCCTTGCACGTTCTGATTGATCTCGCGCCAGAATCCGTTGGTGGCGTCCTGGCCCTCGATGCGGATGGCTTGGGAACTGGACGGCATGCCGTTGATGCGCAGCGTGTTCTCGCCCTGAAAGGCTGCGCCCGGTAGCAGCGTCACGACTTGCAACGGATTGCGTACGTTGCCGAGCAACCCTGGCGTACCCAGAGTGAGCAGCGGGAGTTCGTCAACCCGGTTGTAGTTGATATTGTGGCTCAATTCTCCGCTCTCGGTTTTGAGCAGGGGGGCTTCGGCCTGCACCGTGACCGACTCACTGGCGGCCCCGACCTCGAGCGCAAAATCCACGCGCACGGTCGTCGCTACGCCCACGATCACGCTGGGGCGGACGGCTTTCTTGAATCCAGGCACCGTGATGGTTACTTCGTAATTGCCGACTGGCACTTGAGGGAGCGTGAAATTTCCCGTCGCCGTCGTAGCTGCCGTAAAGGTGGTACCGCCCTCGGCATTCTTCGCCTCCACGTTCGCGCCGGCGACGACTGCGCCAGCGGGATCAGAGACAGTGCCAGTAATCGTGCCGCGGTCGCTCTGCGCAAATGCGGCAAAACTCAGCAGAAGCAGGCAAGCGCTGACATGTAGTGAACGCATGGAATCCCCTATCGTTAACAAATTGGAATACCTATCACCCCAAAAAGATCTGAGTAAGTATATACCTGCCTTGTGGGGCCGTCAACGAAATTCAATGCCGTTTGTCAAGACTCTTTTGGGCCGCTCGTACTAGGAGAGAATGCTAGCGAACAGGTCCCGGTCGATGTTGCCGCCGCTCAGGATTATTGCCACACGGCGGCCGCGCACGGACTCGCGCTCTTGAAGGAGGGCCGCGAGCGCTGCGGCTCCGGCGCCCTCCGCGACATTGTGCGTGTCAGTAAATAAGTCGCGCATGGCCGAGCGAATCTCGTCATCGGTAACTGTTACGATGCGGGCTGCGCCGCGCCGGATGACCTCGAGCGCTTCCGGATCCGGCACGCGGCAGGCGATGCCGTCGGCGATGGTGTCGGCGGTATCGGTCGCGACCGGCCGGCCCGCGGCAAACGACAGCGCATACGCCGGCGCGCCGGCGGCCACGACGCCGACGATTTCGGTTTTTAACCCCAGCGCATCGCGAACGGCGATAGTTCCGCAGATCCCGGAGCCCATCCCGATCGGCACATAGACGGCATCCAAGCCGGCGACGGCGCGAAACAGCTCGAGTGCGTAAGTGGCGACACCGGTAACCAGGGCGGGGGCGAATGACTGGACCATGTGCAAGCGCTGCGATTCGGCCAGGCCCGTAGAGTGCTCGTAGGCTTCCTGGAAATCGCGGCCGTATTCGATCAGCTCGGCGCCGAGCCCGCGCATCGCGGCATTCTTTTCGCGGCTGTTGCCGTGCGGCACGACGACAACCGCCCGTAAGCCGGCGCGGGCGGCGCCGAATGCGACGCTTTGGCCGTGGTTGCCGCGGGTCGCCGCAATGACACCGCGAATCTTTGGCTCGCGGCGGACGAGTTCCTCCATATAGAGGATGCCGCCGCGAATTTTGAAGGCGCCCACGGGAGTATGGTTCTCGTGCTTGACCCAGACTTCGGCTCCCGTTCGGGCACAGAGGAGGGGCCAGCAGATCTGCGGCGTTGGCGGGATCACCTGGCGGATCCGTTCTGCGGCGGCTTCGAGGGATTCAAGGTTGGGAAGGAGCATCGAGTCGAACGGTTCCTACGGTTACCTTAATACAGCCGGACGGTCTGGTGCGGCTCGCCTCGAACCTGCCAAGATAGGGAAGCATGCAATTTACAAAATTGGGAAACACCGGGATTACGGTATCGCGGCTCTGTTTGGGCTGCATGAGCTATGGAGGCGAACCGGTGCCGGACTGGGCACTCGGCACGCGTGGGTGGCATGTAAATAAAGACGACGCGCGCCAGCATTTCAAAATCGCGCTCGAGGCCGGCATCAATTTCTTCGATACGGCAGACGTCTATTCGGCCGGCCAGAGCGAAGAGATCACCGGCTTCTACCTGAACGAAATGGCATCCCGCGACGAGATCGTCGTGGCCACGAAGGTTCACGGGGTGATGGGGCATAGCCCGAACAAGCGCGGTCTCAGCCGCAAGCACATCCTGGAGGCCTGCGACCATTCGCTGCGCCGCCTGAACATGGATTTCATCGATCTGTACCAGATTCACCGCTGGGACGCCGGCACTCCGGTTGAAGAGACGCTCGACGCGCTCGACTCATTGGTCCGCGCTGGCAAAGTGCGCTATCTCGGCGCCAGCAGCATGGCGGCGTGGCAGTTTTCGAAGGCACTGTACACGTCCCGGGAACGCGGCTGGCACCGCTTCGACACCATGCAAAACCATTACAACCTGGTCTATCGCGAGGAAGAACGCGAGATGATTCCGCTGTGCCTCGATCAAAAGGTGGCGCTGATCCCCTGGAGTCCGCTGGCGCGCGGGTTTCTGACTGGAACGCGGAAGCGCGATGGCGGACTGACCACTCGATCCGAGGTCGATTCATTCGCCAAAGATATGTACTACAGCGAGGACGATTTCAAAGTGGCCGATGCCGTCTCCGATGTTGCCCGCAAGCGCCGCGTATCGGCGGCACAGGTGGCTCTGGCCTGGGTGTTGCAGGCGCCGGGAATCACCTCGCCGATTATCGGCGCGACCAAGGCCGAGCAGTTGAAAGATCTGATCGGCGCGATCGATCTCAAGCTCAGCGCCGAAGAGATCGCGGCACTGGAGAAGCCGTACCGGGCTCACGCGGTCCTCGGGCATGCGCAGCCGAGCGCGAAGGTGATGCGGGCGTAACGCTATCGGCGTTCATCGGCGGCTGCATTGTATACTGTCCTATCATGCGGATCGCAGCGCCGGTATTCTGTCTTTTCCTTCTGATTTCAGCAAGTGCTCAAACCACCGGGAGCGGCCTTGCCGGAACTGTGTTCGATTCGAACGGGATTGTGGTGGCAAACAGCCAGGTGGTCGCAAAGGGCGCCGGGGGGACCACCTACAAAGCCGCCACCTCTGCGCAAGGCAAATACACGCTGGCAGATTTGCCACCGGGCGCCTACGAAATCACGGTGGCGGTTCCCGGCCTCCTGCCGTATTCCGGGAAGACGACAGTGGCGGCTTCCCAAATTATGCCGCTCGACATTCGTCTCCAGGACACCACGCAGTTGAGCACGTTAGGCGAAGATCGTTTCGGGATCGCCGCCGATTTAAACAAACACCACCCACCTGCCGGTCCTGCGCCGCGCCTGGAAGGAAAGCCCGATATTTCCGGAGTTTGGTGGAGTCCGGTGACTGTCGATCCCGGCAAGCCGGAATGGCTTCCGTTCGCCGAAAAGGTGGCCAAAGAGCGCGGCGAGAACCTCCGCAAGGAAAACCCGCAGGCTCACTGTCTGCCGTCGGCGATCTTGCGGCGCGGCCCCGTCTACCAATTCGTGCAGGGGCGGCAGTTCATGATTGAAATCTCGGATGACGACAGCCCCGGTTTCTTCCAGATTTATCTCGACGGCCGCGGCCAGCCCAAGGATCCCAACCCGGCCTGGTATGGCCACAACGTCGGGCATTGGGAAGGCGACACCCTGGTGGTCGACCGTGTCGGTTTCGATGACCGCGCGTACCTCGACCAGGACCAGCACCCACACTCCGACAAACTGCACGTGATCGAGCGGTACCGACGCCCCGACATGGGGCATCTCGAGACCGAGATCACGGTGGAAGACCCGGGCATCCTGGCCAAGCCCTGGACCTTCAAACGCGTCTCGGAGCTTGCGCCCACCGAGGAGATTTACGAATTCATCTGCCCGGAAAACAATCGCGACGTTTCCCACCTGGTGGGCAAGTAGCGAGGGCTATAGATCTTCCAGCCGGAGCTTCATGTCCGCCTTGGCCCACGCGGCGTCGAATTCACGCTGAACCCAGGCGGCGTCCTGCGTTTTCGCCTGTGCTTTGAGACTTTCCAGCAGGCCGAACAGCATGCGGCCATTGTGCGGCGAACGCCGCACGCCCTCTCGAAGAACCTTTTCGGCCTCGGCCGCTTTGCCGGCGCGCAGCAACGCGGCGCCGAGCGATTCGCGGACCGGGTAATACCAATCGGGCGGCTCGTTGTAAACGAGCGCGTCGTGCAAGGAGACGGCTTTTTGCCAATGCGGTATGGCGGCCCCAGGGGAGGCAGCCAGGCGGGCCGCCAGTATTTCTGACGCCACGGCCAGCACATCGACGGACTTGTTCTGCCCATACGGAGCGGCCTCGGGCTGCGCCGCTCTGGCTTTTTCGAACGCATCGCGTTCGCGACCCGCGCCGGAACGGTCGCCGCGCGCCGCGAGCGCAACGGCGCGAGAGTAGCGCCACATCGCGGTGCTCATCTTCAGGACTGCGGCAGGCTGCGGCGCGTTCAACACACGATCCCATTCGCCGAACCTCAGGTACGTCGTGAGCACCACCGGCACGACATTCTCCGCCATTTCGGGCATCATTTTCCCCATGGGTTCGAAAGCTGCGCTCAAATCCCCGGCCGCGCGTAACGCGTCTGCTTTGCGGCCCTGCATCGCGCGAGCGTAGCGGATGAAATCGATGTTATGCAAGTAGTACGGCGTGTACGTTCCCATCACATTCGTCGCAGCAAAATACTGGCGGTCCACGGTCACGGCGCGCTCGTTGACATTCGCGGCCGTTTCCCATTCGCCCAGGACGAGCCAGATGTGCCCCGGCATGTGGACCATGTGACCCGCCTCGGGCACGATCCCCATGAGCCGCTGCGCGCTTGGAATTGCCCGCTCGGGGGTCGCCGAGGATTCCACAGCGTGGATGTAATAGTGGTTGGCGCCCGGGTGATCGGACCAGCGGCGGATCACAGCCTCCAGGGTGCGTTCGGCTTCGGCCATCCCAGCCGCGGGTGTCCCGTTCGCATACCAATGCCAGCGGACCGGAATCATGAGGCTTTCGGCGAAGATCGTCTGGGCGTCCGGATCGTCCGGATAGCGTTGCGCCAGTTCCCGCATCTCGTCCGAGTAGGCTTTTGGCTGGTAGTTCGGACACCAGGTCGCGACGGCGCGCAGATAGGCGCGCTCGCGCTCCGGCGCGCGAGTGAGTTTGTTGCCTTCCGCCACCGCGGCGCACGCGCCTTTCAAATCGAAGCTCGGGTCGCCATCCATATTGATGTATGGGCCTTGCGCCATGGCCACGCCCCAGCGCGCCATCGCCGACTGCGGATCCAACTCGGCCGCTTTCCGGAACGACCGCAGCGCTTCATAGCGGTTGAAGCCATACAGGAGTGCCAGGCCCTGATCGAAATACTTCTGCGCGTCAGGGCTGTTCGTGGCGATCGGATGCTTCCACGCGCCCAAGCCGTGATACAAGGCGACCGGTTTTTCGACGCCAATCGCGAGACAGGCGGGTAAAAGGAGAATTGCGGCTCGTGCGAGCTTCATTCGTCGATTGTAACTGGGCAGATCGGAGACCTGCCCTACGGGCTGTCAGGCGAGGTTCGCCGGTTCCAGACGTGGCACAATCAGGTGAATGATCAGTAAGGCCAGCAAGTAAGCTGAACCCGCGAGGACAAACATCGGCACGTAGCTGCCGGTGAACTGCAGGACCAACCCGGTGAACGTGGCGATCAGCATCCCGCCGACGGCGCCGCCGAATCCGCCGATCCCCACCACCGAAGCCACCGCGCGCCGCGGAAATGTGTCCGAAACCATGGTGAAGATATTCGCCGACCATCCCTGGTGGGCAGCCGTCGCCAGACCAATCAAAGCTACCGCGATCCAGAGACTTTTGATATTGGCGGCGAAGACGATCGGAACCACGGCTCCGGCGCAGATCAGCATCGCGGTTTTCCGGGCCCGGTTGACGGTCCAGCCCATCTTAAGAAACTTCGCCGGTAGCCATCCGCCCACGATGCTGCCGACCATCGACATGTTGTAGATGACCACGAGAGGCCAGCCTAACTCGGTCAGAGTCAATCCGTGATTCGTGTTCAGAAACTTGGGCAGCCAGAACAGAAAGAACCACCAGATCGGATCGGTCAGGAACTTGCCAATCAGAAACGCCCAGGTCTGCCGATGCGGCACCAGGTGCGCCCACGGCACTTTTACGGTTGGTTCGGCTGGGTCGCTCTGGATGAACGCCAGTTCGCCGGGTGAAAGCTTCGGATGGTTCTCCGGCCGGCGGTACAGAAGGGTCCACGGCACCACCCACAAGGCACTGAGCGCGCCGAGTATGAGGAAAGCCCACTGCCAGCCGAGGTGCACCGCGATCCACGGAGCCGCAATCGGGGCAAGAATGGCGCCGATGTTTGCCCCTGAGTTGAAAATGCCCGTCGCAAGGGCCCGCTCTTTGCGGGGAAACCACTCGGCTACGGTCTTAATGGCGGCTGGGAAATTGGCGGCCTCGCTCAAGCCCAGGACGAATCGGGCAAAGCCGAACCCCAGCACCGTCCGCACTAGCGCATGGCCCATCGTGGCCACGCTCCAGATTCCGATGGCGAGGCCGTAGCCCAAACGAGTGCCAACCCGGTCTATGAAACCGCCCGCTACCAGCAGCCCGATCGCATATGCCGCTTGAAACGCCGTAACAATGTTGCCGTACTCGATCTCGTTCCAGCCGATGACGCGCTGCAGTTCCGGCGCCAGAACCCCCAGGACCTGCCGATCCACGTAGTTCAGCGTTGTGGCAAAGAAAAGCAGGGCACAAATTCGCCAGCGATATTTTCCGACGACGAGCCCCGCCATTGCCGGCATCGCGTGAGTTGCATTCGGTGCGCGGGTGGTGAACATAGGTTTACTCCCGTCCTGCGGAAAATCCCGGCTGCACGTTGACCACGCCAAATTGCCGGTCGACTTTTTCGCGTTGAGCCGCCATTGCCCACAGGAAAGTGACGCGATGGCCGGGCACCGCGACGTTGGGATGATAGCCGCCGGGCATCACGACCGCGTCCCCATCGCGCACCACGGCGACCAGTTCAGGGTTTTCAGTATCGCCGTAAACCAGCTGGATACCGAAGGCCGGATCCGGCATGTCGAAGAACACATGCATCTCTTCAAGCCGCTCCGCGTGTTCGTGGGGCGGCCAGCCCGTCCAGTTGCCCGGTTCGGAGCGCGTGAAGCCGCAGATCAGGCGTCCCGCATCCACGTTGCCGCCGATCACGATCGATACGCGGCGCTGCTGGGCGGGTCCTCCGGTATCAAATGTAAGGTCCGGGTCATCGGAAGTCTCGGCATAGTGGATCACGCGCAGGGGATATCGCTCGGATACTTCAGCGGAGAACTCGGCCACGTCCGCGGCGGTATCGGTTCGTATATGCACCGAGGAATCGCGCGGAACATAGATTGCGTCGTAACGGGCGAGGTCGAACTGCTGTCCGGCCGCCTCGACCCGTGCGTTTCCGGATAAAACGATCAGGCCGGTCTCGCGAGTTGCGGTATAGAAACCGGCGGATTTGACGTCGTCGCGAAGAATGATCCTGCCGTAGGAAAGATAGTAATTGGCGCTATTGGCCGGCGTCACCGAAATATGTCGTCCGAGTTGCCGGTTGGTCTGGCGGAAAACCAACGCCTCGGTCAGCGCTTGGGCGTGAGTTGCCATAGATCCGATTCCTCCTGGGAGGCGGAAAAGCGGCCGCCGTGAGCCCACAATCCCAACGCGGGATTGGACACGAAAAAGATTTCTTCTCCGCCCACAATGTTAACGCCATCACGCAGCCGTGCGATGTCGTAGCGCTCCAGCATGGGAGCGAGCGGTGCATAACGGAAGTTGGCGCGCTCCACTTCTTCGCGGCTGAGACCGCCGGCGCAGTACGTGACGGTGAAGCGGCCTTCCGTCGAACCGTGGATCAGGTGCGCGGCGGCGCTCAGGTTGGAAGCCAGATCGGGATTGGCTTCGACCGCGTTCAGTACCGCTGGAGTGCCCGCGTAGCCATGTTTGCGGATCACGGCGTCGATCGCGGCATCCTCGCCGAATTGCTTCACGCCGGGCGCGAGCACGATCAGTTCTCCGCAGTCGGCCATCGCCATGCGCAACCGGTAAATGGCTTTGTTGCCGATCCAGGTGCTCTTGAACTCGGTCGGATCGAGATACACGACGGCTTTGCGGATGGGCCGCTCGAGCATCGCGAAATTCACCTTCAGGCTGAGCCGGCTGGCGCGTTCAAAGCACTCGAGATCATCGCCAATGAACAGTCCGCGCGTGGAGCCTGCTGCCACAACCGTGAGGACATAGACGATCGGCAGCCGGTGCGTGATGCGTTCCGAGGCGTAGTTCAGCACGCGGCGGACCGGATTATTGGCCCGCCCCATGATCCGCTCCATGCCATACACGGCGCCGAGATAATGGCTGCGGCTGATGCCCTCGGCGCCACCCGTGCCGATGAGGACGTTCTTGTTGTAATTCGCCATGCCGGCGACTTCGTGCGGCACCACCTGGCCGATGGAAAGAATCAGGTCGAAGCCGCCTTCCGCCAGCAGCCGATTGATCTCCACCGGCCACGAGAAATCGAGCCGGCCTTCGGATTGTTCGCGGACGAAATCCGCCGGCACCTCTCCCAGATTGGAGAGACCGGCGCGGAAATCGTGGACGGCGAACCGCTCCCGCGGAATGCCGCCGTACATCAGATCGAGCTCACGATCGTTCATCGGCGTATGGGTGCCGGTGGCGGGCAGGACGTGCGTGAGGCGGTCGCCATAGTATTCGAAGGCGAATCGCGTGAGTTCGCCGGCACGCGAGTGATAGCGGGTAATGTCGGGAGGCACTGCGATGACTTTGCCGCGGGACCCCAGCGCGTCGAGCGCGCGAAACAGGCCTTGTTTCAGTTCTTCCAGGGAGAACTCGCGCGATTCGGAGCCGTCCGCAAGAAAAAGGCTCATAAAAAGTGCCGCCGGCGGAATGACCTAACTATTGACACCCGAAGCAAGAAAGCCTCCATCCACCACCAGACATTGTCCCGTGATGAAGCTCGCGGCGTCGGAAGCCAGCAGCACCGCCGCGCCGACCACCTCCTGGGCGCATCCGAACCGCTTCATCGGCGTGCGCAGCAGCAGTTCGCGCCCGCGCTCGGTTTCGTCAAGCAGTTTGCGATTCAGGTCCGTCCGAAACACTCCGGGAGCGATGGCGTTGACGTTGATTCCTGACGCGGCCCATTCGACCGCCAGGCTGCGAGTCAGCGCCAGCAGCGCCGCTTTCGATGCCGCGTACGCCGTCACCTCCTTCAAGCTGACAAATGAATTGAGCGAAACGATGTTGATGACGCGCCCGCGCCGGCCGGCGGCGAGCGGCTCGTAGAAGACCTGGCAGGCTCGCAACGCGCCCGTGGTATTGACGTCGATTGTGTCGCGCCATTCTTCTTCGGTCACGGCGAGCGTGGGCTTGCGCGCAATCCGGCCTGCCGCATTCACCAGGATATCGACGCGGCCGAGATGATCGAGCACCTGGTCGCGCAGCGCTTCGATCGAGCGCCGCTCGAGGACATCGACCGCAACCGCCACGCTGCGGCGTCCGAAGGCCTGAATTTCCTGGCAGGCTTGCTGTACCAACGCCTCGCGGCGCCCGGTCGCAACTACGTCCGCGCCCGCTTCCGCCAGCCCCAGCGCTATAGTGTGGCCCAGGCCCGAGGTGCCGCCGATCACAACGGCCACGCGGTCCGAGAGGTCCAGCGATCTAAGCATTCATCTTCTTTCCGTTTACCGTGACGTTATTCAACGCGAGCCCTTCTACATTCTCCACGACATTGGCTTTGGCCGCGGTTTCGACGGTGCAGCGCTCCAGCCGAAGATCCCTGATCTTCGCATTGGCGAACCCGCGGACATCCAACGCACGCTCCGCTTTCTTGACGGTGACGTCGCGAATGTCGATATTGCGGACAACCGGATGTTCCGGGCCGTTGGGGCCTTCTTCGTAATTGAAATCGATCTGCAATAGGGCATGTGCAACCTGGCCGATTCGCAAATTGCGGAAGTACACGTTTTCAATGGTGCCTCCGCGCATGGCATTCGTTTTGAAACGCAAGGCCTGGTCCAGGTTGGGGCTGTCCAATTGGCAGTTTTCGGCAAACACGTTCCGCACGCCGCCCGACATCTCGCTGCCGATGGTGAGCCCGCCATGCCCATCTTTCATGGTGCAGCCGCGGATGATGATGTTCTCGCTGGGTACCCCGACGCGCCGGCCGTCACGGTTGCGTCCCGCCTTGATCGCGATGCAGTCGTCGCCGGTATCGAAAAGGCAATTCTCAATCAGCACATCCTGGCAGGAATCCGGATCGCAGCCATCGTTGTTCGGCCCGTGGCTGACGATCTTCAGGTTGCGGACGGTCACGTTCGAGCACAACACCGGATGAACCTCGAACATCGGCGAATTGATGATGGTCACGCCCTCGATGAGCACGTTCTTGGTGCGCACCGGCTCGAACATGTCCGGCCGCAGGTAGCTACCTTCGCCAAACTTGCGGTCCTTCAGGGGAACATCTTTCTGCCCCATCTCGTTCAGAAGGTTCCGCGCGGCATCCTGGTTAGGCTGGCCTTTGCTCCAGCCGCAATTGGTGCGCCCTTTCCACGGCCACCAGTGCTCGCAGTCGCAGTTGCCGTCGAGCGTGCCCTCGCCGGTCACCGCGATATTCTCCTGTCCATCGCAATAAATGAATGACGAATAGTTCAGGCATTCGAGGCCTTCCCACCGCGTGTAGACCAGCGGCAGGTAACGCTTGGGATCGCGGACGAAACGGACGGTAGCGCCCGCGGCGAGGTGAAGATCGACGTTGCTCTTGAGGTGAATCGGTCCGGTGAGGAACACGCCCGCGGGCACGACGACACGGCCGCCTCCTGCCTGGCTGCAGGCGGCGATCGCGCGGCCGAGCGCGTCCGTGCAGTCCTTTGCGCCGTCGCCGCGCGCGTCGTACCTCGTGATGTCGAAATCACGCTTCGGAAACACCGGGGGATGGATGCGGGCAAGAAGGCGCGGCAGCTGATCCCAGGACGCCGCAGAGGTCTCATCCGATCTCATTGCCTGTGCCCAAGCGATGGCGGAGGCGCCTGCCGCAGCTCGAAAGAAACCACGCCGATCGATATTCATCATGAAGGCCTCCGATACTTTGCCAACCCGACTATATGATCCAGACCTTCTGCTGTCAAATCGGAACTGCTAAAGAATCAGTTCAATGTGATTGAATCCGCCGCGGCGGGTTCGAGCCGACTGTTTATTTGGGCTGAAGCGACCCTTCAGCATTTTTGGTTTGACAGAAGGGCGCATCGGTCCGTACCGTCAAAATTGAGATGGTCACCGAAACTGCGGTTTTACCCAGCCTCGCTCCGGCTGAACTCCCCGTCGCCGTGGAAGAGGAACTCGGCGCGACGCCTTTTGTAGATGTACACACCCATCTGTTCATGCCGTCGTTGGGCCGGCTTGGGTTGTGGGGGATCGACGAACTCGTCACCTATCACTATCTGGAGGCGGAGCTGTTCCGCTCCAGCGACATCACTCCGGAGCAGTATTGGAGGCTCGGCAAGCGCGAGCAGGCCGACGTCATCTGGCGAGCGTTGTTCGTGGACAACACTCCGGTTTCCGAATCGACCCGTGGCGTGGTTGCAGTGCTCAAAGAATTCGGTCTGCCGGCCGATGCTCCGGATTTGAAGGAAGCGCGCGCGTTTTTCACCTCGCAGGATCCGGTGAAACACATCCGGCGTGTCTTTCAAATGGCGGGCATCAGTGAAGTCGTCATGACGAATGACCCGCTCGACCCGCAGGAAGCCCCGCTCTGGGAGGCCGGCGCGGCTCTCGATCGCCAATTTCATCCCGTGTTGCGCCTCGACCGCATCCTCAACAAGTGGAGCGAGCACTGGCAGGCTCTTGTCGCGAAAGGCTATGCGGTGGACGGCGACGCAACCGGGCGCTCCGCCGCCGAAGTGCGCCGTTTTCTGGCAGATTGGTGCGCGCGCATGAAGCCCGTCTACATGGCGGTCTCGCTTCCCGATACGTTCCAGTTTCCTGATGCCGGTGTCCGAGGCCGTCTCTTGGCCGACGCGGTTCTGCCGGCCTGCCGTGAGTACGGCATTCCGCTCTCGCTGATGATTGGCGTGCGGTACCAGGTCAACCCGGCGTTGCGGCTGGCTGGTGACGCAGTCGGAAGAGCTGACTTGCGTTCGCTCGAACACCTCGCCGTTGGGTATCCCGAAAACCGTTTCCTGGTGAGCGTGCTGAGCCGCGAAAATCAGCATGAGCTGTGCGTCTACTCGCGGAAGTTCCGGAACCTGATGCCATTCGGGTGCTGGTGGTTTCTGAATAACCCGTCGATCGTGGAAGAGATGACGCGCGAACGGCTCGAGATGCTGGGCACCAGTTTCATCCCGCAACACTCCGATGCCCGCGTGCTCGAGCAGGTCATCTATAAGTGGCGCAATACGCGACGGACGCTGGCGCCGATCCTGACCCAGACCTACCGGCTGCTGGTGGACGACGGCCGACCGGTAACTCGCGCTGAGATCCGCCGCGACATACAAAGGCTGTTCCGCGATAACTTCGAGCGGTTCACAAAAAGGCGCGCTACTCAAAAGTAGCGTCTGCCCCCTTTTTTACCGCCAGCGTGCGCTGCAGAAATGCGGCGATCGCCGTCGTGAGCGCCCGCGGATATTCGGTCTGGGCCATTGCCAGGGCCTGTTGCCGGATCAGCCGGTGCCCCGCCACCCGCAACATCTGGAAGTGTGCACCGCGCCCCCGCAAGGCAAACTGCGGCAGAATCGAATAGCCGAATCCCGCTTCCACTAGCCGCTTGATGGCCTCGGTATCATCCGCCTCCATAAGCACGCGGGGCGTGATTCCGAGTTCGGCGAAGAAGCGGTCGATCATCGACCGCATATTGCTGGTCTTCGGATAAAGCAGAAAAGGCGCCTCGGCCAGTTCCGCGGGCCGGACAGTCTGCACGGCGCCGCTGCCTCCGGCGCGCCCAGCGGGGCGCAACACTAAGAGTTCCTCCTCGAACAGCGGCACGATCGTCAGGTCCTTCTGCGGCCAGGGCAGAGAAATCAGGACCAGGTCGAAGCGCCGGTCCAGCAGCCCGGCGACCATCGCTTCGGTAGCGGCCACGGTCACGTGAATATCGGCGCGCGGAAATTCCTTGCGCAGCATTCGAAGCGGGCCGCCCAGGCGGTGAATCAACGTCGTGGCCCCGGTGGCGAAATGAAACGGACGCGAATCCTCGTCCGCCACATTGGAAAAATCCTGCTGGATTTCGCGAACGCGGCGCATCACTTCGCGCGCGTGCTCGGCCAGGCGGACCGCGTGCTCGGTGGGAATGATGCGCCGGCCGGCGCGTACGAACAACTCGGTGTGCAGCTCCGCAGCGAGGTTATGGAGCTGGAGGCTGACCGCGCCCGGGGACAAATAGAGCTTCTCGGCCGCCCGCGTCACGCTCGAATACTGCATCACCGCGAGAAATACTTCGATTTGCCGGATGTCCATGGACTCGCGCCGATCTTTTAGTCATGTTAAACGATCCGTTCTCAACTTTGGAGAAGTAATTAGAACGTTATGGATATATAGTCCTGTGTGTAAAGGTCCGCGTCGGCGCGGCTCAGGGAGAGAGGTTATGCGTCATGTCTTCGGTAGCCTGCTGGCTACGTTTGTATTAGCGGCTCCTCTTGCATTGTTCTCGCAAGAGTTCCGCGGCACCATCAGTGGTGCGATTACGGACCCGACCGGAGCGATGGTCGGGGGCGCCCGAGTAACTGTCACCGAAACCAATACCGGGACCAGAATTCCGACGGTCTCCGGCTCTTCCGGCGAGTATACGGCCGCGTTTCTGCTCCCCGGCGATTACGACGTCGACGTTCAGATGCAGGGCTTTAAAGGCTTCACACGCCGCGGTGTGCACGTCGGAGCAGGCGATCACGCGGTGATCGATGTGCGGCTCGAAGTGGGAGACATTGCCACTTCCGTCGAGGTTACCGCCGATGCTTCTCTGCTAAATACCGACAATAGCTCAGTCGGCCAGGCGATCACCACCAAGGAAGTCGCGGAGCTGCCCATCAACGGACGCACGCCGATGATGGCCGCGTCGCTCGCGCTGGGAGTAGTCGGCTACGCCCAACCGACCTTGGTCCATCCCTTCGATTCGGGAGCCGCGGCCGGATGGAGTGTCGGCGGCGCTTATCAGCAGACGAGCGAATTGCTGGTGAACGGTTCACCAAACGCAACCTGGGACGGGCGGCTGGCCTACAGCCCGCCGCAAGACGCCGTCCAGGAAGTACGCGTGAAAGCTTCCGATACGGATGCGGCCTTCGGTCATACCGCCGGCGGTACTTTGAACCAGATCACTAAGAGCGGCACGAATTCACTGCACGGTTCGGCCTGGGAGTTTAACCAGCCAAACACGCTCACGGCCAATGATTTCTTTCTCAATCAAAAAGGGCAACCGCGTCCTGTCACACATTTGAACCAATACGGGGTGACGGCGGGTGGACCCATGTTGCTGCCCAAGGTCTTCAATGGTCGCAACAAATTGTTCTGGTTTTTCGCCTGGGAGGGGATGAAGGACGCGCAGCCAAATCCCGTCAATCTCACGGTCCCCAGCGATGCCCAACGGGCAGGAAACTTCGCTCAGATGTTGGTCCCGACGAAGGCCAACCCGCAAGGAACCAAGCTCTACGACCCCTACAGCGCCGTCGTGAGCGGCAGCAACATTACGCGCCAGCCTTTTACCAACAACCAGATTCCGCAAGTGGCGCCCTACGTGAATCCGGTCGCGCAAGCCTATCTCAAGCTCATACCGGCGGCGAACGCGGCAGGACTCCCGGATGGCACCCTGAATTTCGTCACCGCTCCCAATACCCCCGACAACTACAACAACGAAATGGGCCGGATTGATTACAACATGAACGACAACAGCCGCATGTTTTTCGATATCCGCCACACCGACTACACCCAGACCAAGAACAATTACTTCAACAATATTGCGACAGGTTCCACCCTGTTCCGTGTCAATACGGGCGTCAGCGTCGATGAGGTGTACACGTTCAACCCCAGCAATATTCTGGACGTGCGCGTGAATTTTACTCGCATGAACGAGGGGCACGACGTTCCCAGCGTCGGGTTCAACCCGACCACGCTCGGGTTCCCGTCGTACATGGCCACTCAATCCCCGTACCTGGCGTTGCCAATCATTTCATTCGCCAGCAGCTCTTACCAGCAGCTCGGAAACACAGGAACGGGCGCCGACCGGCTGCCGTCGCAATCCGCCCAGCTCTTCGCCACTTGGGTGAAAATCAAAGGCAACCACACTCTGAAATTCGGCGGCGATTTCCGGCAATACCGGCTGAACACGTTTACCGCCGGCAACTCCGCCGGTACTTTCTCTTTCAGCGGCAACAACTGGGTGCGCCAAACGCAAGCGACCAGCACCTCGGTGGTGGGTCAGGATCTCGCCGAGTTTCTGATGGGTTTGCCGACCGGTGGCTCGTATGACCTCAATACCTTTGGCTCCTGGTATTCGTACTATTCCTCCGTGTTCGTCCAGGACGATTGGCGCGTAAAGCGCAACCTCACGCTGAACCTCGGCCTGCGTTTCGATCATGACGGACCGTACAACGAGAAATACGGGAGAACGGTAAACGGCTTCGATGCGACCTCGGCCAACCCGCTGCAGTCCGCGGCCCAAGCCGCCTATGCCAGGGCCCCCATTGCGCAGCTTCCGGCAAGCGCCTTCAACGTCCTCGGCGGACTTACCTTCCCCGGAAACGGTACGGCCGTCTACAACAACACCTCGCACCTGGTGAGCCCGCGAGTGGGCTTTGCCTGGACCCCAGACAAATTGCATGGGAAGACCGTAGTCCGCGGCGGCTTTGGTATGTTCGTGGCGCCAGTCAGCATCGCCAGAATGGACGTCAACGGAAAGTTTTCCACCAGCCCGGAGACCAACCAGGAGGGCTTCAGCCAGACCACCACGATGGTCCCGACCAGCGACAATTACGCTTCTCCGGCAGCAACGCTGAGCAACCCGTTCCCGAACGGGCTACTCCCGCCGTCAGGTGCGTCCCTTGGTTTGCTGACTTTCGCCGGCCAAGCCATTACGTACATCAATCCCGATATCAGCAGTCCCTACTCGCTGCGCTGGAACTTCGGCATTCAGCAAAGTTTGACCCCGAATCTGATGGTGGAAGTGGCATATATTGGGAACCACTCAATCCACCTTCCGGTCGACGCCACGCAATTGAACGGAATACCGCGCCAGTTCATGAGCACGCTGGGCGTCCGAGATCCCGCCCAAAACTACCTTGCGACTACGGCGGCAAACCCGTTCTTCGGCCTTCAAACCACCACGGGAACCGCAGCGAATACAACGCCTGCACAGTTGTTGTCGCGGTTTCC
>DASXAK010000110.1:0-4452 GCA_036406715.1 Bryobacteraceae bacterium
GGGCCTGGGGAGGAAGATAACGGTGCCGCGGCCGAACAGGTGCCCGTCGACGACGCTGAGCTTATCTGCCCTGCTCCCCTTGGCGTGCTACAATTGCCCTATTAACGCGTCCAATGCCGCGTACGAGTGAGGTCCGTCGCCGAGACGGCAAGATACCTCCCGCGCGGCTTCCATGTCTGCGTTGTCGACCCTGGCGTGGGCTCCGCACGCTGGCCCGTGCTCATCGAGACCGCGCGCGGCGACGTGCTGATCGGGCCCAACAATGGCGTGCTGATCCCGGCGGCGCGGAAATGGGCGGCATCGTTTCCGCAATCCGCATCGACGCCAGGAAATACTTTTCACCGGAGCGGTCTCGCACATTCGCTGGACCTGACATCTTTTCGGCGGCCGCAGGCCGCCTGGCCGCCGGCGTTCCCATGAACGGGTTGGGAACGGCAGTTGCCGCGAACGATCTTCTTGGCGCACCGTTCGCGGAAGCCGAACTCACGCGCGGCACGATCGCCAGCACGGTCATCCACGCCAATAAGTTCGGCTCGGCGATCCTCAACATCGAAGAGGAATGGCTCGGCCAGCAAGGCTTCGTGGAAGGCGCTGTTTTCGAGTACCACCGGTCCAACGCACCCACGCTGTGCATACCGCGCGCCCGGTCGTTCTCCTCTGTGAATGTCGGCGATCCGGTCCTCGTCCCTGACGACTACGGCAGGGTGGAACTCGCCATCAACCAAGGATCTTTTGCGCACGCGTACGGCCTCAAGCTGGGCGACTCTGTGCGGCTTATTCCCCGGACGGAGCGCTCATGACAATTTCCAACTCGCTGCTGCTCGTGCTGCCGTCGACGGCCGCTTCAGGCCATGAAACGGGCATGGACCGGGTATGGACCGGGTATCGAGCGCGTTTCGGGCATCAGCTACAGCAGAACGGCGCCATCGTTTCCCATCACCATCGTGCAGCCCGCCGGGCAGAGCTACCGACTCAAGGACAAGCGCCGCCCCGCCGTTACAGCCCGGCCGATCCTGACCAGGAGCACCTAGGAAGTGTCGAGCGGCATGCCCCGTTGACCCGGGGTATCGGCACTCTTCCGACGTTGGCGAAACGCGCAATCGCCGAGCCTTACGCTGGTCGAGCAGGCGCGGTGGACGGCTCCGCCGCGCCTCATCGCAACTGTTTTGTCAATCGGCGCGGAAGTTTGACCCCCGTATTGGAGTGCACCCCTCGATGGAGTGGGCGTCGGGATGATGGAGATGAGATTGGCGTTGCCGCAGCGCTCACCCAGCCCGTTCAGCGCGGCCTGTATCTGGCGCGCGCCCGCCCGCCGCGCTCGACATGGCGGTCGACGCAGTTGAAGGCGGTGTTGCACTCCGCGCCCGGCAACCAGCGCCCGTACTGGCCGGCGTAGGGGTCGAACACCGCGTCCGGCTGCGCAGCCTGATGCACCTCTGATAATCTACGTATGGATTTTGTCAGTTTTCGGATGGCTGTTGCCTTGCAACTACAGCCATCATCAACGCATCTGCTATGTTTTGTCTTCATGCGGCTACCCCGCTAAGCGCGTTTGGAAAACGCGTCCCTAGGGTGCTCGGAAGCCTAAGGCCTCCCGTCCACCCGCCCAGCCCGGCTGATCGTTACTTGGCGCCGGGACGTCGACAAAGGCGAGCCGCGCTTCCCGGACGCTGCCTTTCTGGGATGGGTAGTACGCAACTACACGAAGGGCAAACGGCCGTAGTGGTCGTGGCAATCGGCGGGATACGCAGCTGGGTTGAATCCTCGCCGACAGCCGCGACCTGACTACGCGATGGGCGGCGACGGGGCTCGATGGGTGGCCACTTTGTGCTGGCTTTCGGCATTGCCAAAGCGCGATTTCTGGCCGCAAGGCACGTACTCGACGGGGACTTCGGGTGGCCCGCCTGGCGCGGCCCTCAGTCCTCCTCTGTACCGAGGCATCTTCCGGCGCCTCTCCCGTTCCGCCGCGTCATCGGCAACGCCGGTTCTCGCCAAGTCGATGCTCTTGCCCGGATCGCGTTCCAGCAGGGACGGCAAGGCGAATTCCAAACCAGCCTGACGAAGCTTTCCGCGCAGCTCGGCGTCCTGGTGCGTTATCGCCGTCAGCGCTTGCTGCACGCGATTGGCCAAATCGCCATGTATGCGTTCGGCGTTCAGCACTCGAAGCGGGTTCCTTGGATCGTCTACCGCGGCAAATTGCTCGACGGCATAGGCAAGGGCGCGCGTCCGTGCGTCGCGCTCGGGATTTCGCAGCATGTCGAGCAGCTGCTCGGGAGTGCCCGCGAATTGGGACAAGGCCGCCCCCAGGGCGGCGCGGGGGTCTGCGCCCCCCAGCGCCACCGCATAGCGGCTGATAATATCGGTCCAGGTATGCGTGACGGGATGGCTTACGCAGGCGACGTCGACTCCATCATTCATATAATCCTCCCTGTATGCGTAATTGAATTAAAAAATAATCGCTAAATTATAATTCAATACGATTAAGTGGAGATTAATGGGATATTGCGAACGCTGGCGCGGCGTTGCCGGGTTGGTCCGCAGAGACACCAAAAAAAACACCCCTGACATTAAGGATGATTGGGGGCCTCCCCTGGATGGTCGGGAGCTACACCAAGGGCAACCGGCCGTAGCGGTTGCGCGGCGGAAATTTGGAACGAAGGCCCGTTTCATCCTTGGTCTGGCCGCCTTTGGAAACGGCTCTTTATACGCTCGACCGCGCTTGGCGAACAACAACTCCGTAAGGAATCGGCGGGTCCCTTCACCTAACCGGTCTGCAACATCGGTATGGGCACGTATGACCCTACTCGACGCTTCCGCTCCATAGCGGCGTTGCCTTAAACGGCGCCGCGGCCATGTGACTGTTTGCTCGCGGGCGCACCCCTTCACCGTTCCCGATTTCGAGATTGAAGCGCCTGAAGAGTTGGGCAAGGCTGGCCGAACGCCGCTCCCTCTCCAGCTGCGCATAATAACTCTGGTACTGTTCACGGAATTCACCCAACGCGGCGAGCATGATCTTGCGATCGCGCTCGAGCAGTTCGCTGGTCGCAAGATCAATCCGCTTGAGATCCGCGGGGCTCAGGCTCGCAAGATAGGTCCGGAACGCAGGGGAATCGAGATAGGCATAAAGCTTCGCCGCCGCGCCCTGCATTTGAGAATAGCTGCCGCCGACTTGCATGGAAGCGTACTGACGGCCACGAATGCTCTGTACCGTCCCGAAGTTGGCCGCGAGCGCGCTCGCGCACTGCGCGCCATTCACATTGCGTTCCCGGCACGTGTCATCCGAATAGGATTGGACAGCCGCCACCGTGAGATCGTTGATGCAGTCCATGGAAGGCGTTTCCTGTTGGTTCAGGCACGCCGGATTGACGCCCTTATTCTGCCCTGCCGTGCGAAAGTAGCCGTACTCTTCCTCGCAATTGATGCCGACATCGCCGCAGTTGAAGCTCATGTGCGGCGCCATGCCCGCGACCTCCTGGGTCACGACGGGCTGGAAAGTCGCCTGGACCAGCAACTGCCCAATGTTATGCGTCGGTCCATCCGGATTCTGGTTGATCTCCCCGCCCCGGACACTTGCCCACAGATCCTCGCTCGCGATCGACGTGAGAAGCTTGTAGCGGATGCCAAGGCACCGGCTGGCCGGCTGACCGGGGCTGATATTGACGGTCTTCTTCGCGGCGACCTGCCCCGGTGCGTTGGTCAAGAAGCCTTCGGTTTCCGCCCGCGGCTGCCCGCTCCCAAGCCCGGGGATCGTCGACATCAGCTGTGCTTCCGCACGCGACGTGCATCCCGATTGAAGGGCCGCGCGCATCAGGCCTGTCCGGTATTCGGGCGTCGCCTTGGTGTTTTTCAGTGACGCGATGTTGGCATCGGCTATCCGGCTGAACATGACTTGGGCCAAACGCGGCCCTTCCGACATCATCACGTTACCGGTCTGCAGGAACGTCACCAGCTTCGCAGCACCCGGCGTCTTGGGGCCTTGGGTTTCAGCGCGAAGCGCCTCGGAATCCCGCCACTTATCGCGGCTTTGATCCTGCGATTTCTCATAATACGAAAGATCGGTCTCGTGATCGCCGAGCTCCTGCAGCCCGGAGTTTGCCGCTCCCGAATGCCGCTCAAGCTGCTGCCCGATCGCGCGGAGATTCTTGTTGATCATGGTCAGGCCAGCGGCATGCGGACCAGCCTGCAGGCCGGGACCCACAGCGCCAGGCACCGCCCCGTCGTTGGTGTTCGTAGCCGCCGCAATCGCCGACGGCAGTGAGACAAAAAAGGCGAGCAGAAGCGCAGCAGCGCGGCCAGCATGTGAGGAGAAAGAAGACGACATCGGCCCACCCCCTTTACTGAATGTCCGCGCTGTCCGGGCTATCCCGGTAAGGGCGCGGATCGTGGACGGGCTGACGCTGGTAGGTCTGGACGCCCGCTTCATTGGTTTTGGCGGCAAGGAGATCGGGCAGC
>DASXAK010000111.1:0-18875 GCA_036406715.1 Bryobacteraceae bacterium
CCGGCATGAAGCTGGATTGCGACCCGACCACCATCTATGCGGCGCTGTTGGACGGCCGGTACCGCGGTGTGATCCATCGATCGGACCTGGACAGCGGCAACCCCTACAACACGTACCGCCACGGAGGGCTTCCTCCGGGACCGATCGCCAATCCCGGCATCGCGTCGCTTCAAGCCGTGCTGCAGCCGGCCGCGTCCCAAGCGATCTATTTCGTGCTGCGGCCGGATGGCTCGGGCGGTCACGAGTTCAATCAGACGATCGCCGCGCACCAGGCCGCTACCGCCAGGTATCGTCGTGGGCTCCAGCGTTAAATCGGTCAAGCAGCGGCTGCGCGAGTTTCTCGCCGCCGAGCAGCCCCCTTCCATAACCGAAGCAGTCTGGCAGGAGCTGCTTCGTAGAATGGCCCCGGTTTCCGAGAGTTACCTGCGCGATCTGCTCCGCGAGACCGAACTCCCGTTCGAGCAACCCTATGCCGGAATCCGCCAGCACACCTGGGAGGAGCTGGAACAGTCGCTGCGCGAGATGCAGGCAACCTATGCGGAAGCGATCGCAGCCGGAAACCGGGAACGCGCCCGGTATTGCCGCCGCCAGGTGATTGCGGCGAAAGATCGCGCCCGATTTCTAGCTCGAAACCCGCGTCTGCCCTCCGAAAAACGGGAACAGAAGGAAGAAATGGCGCAGTGGATGATGGTGTGGCTGGAAAACCCCGAAGTCTTCCCAGCCTGGGCGGAGGCGCGCAAGCGGGTCTCCCAGCATCACTGAGGACTACTCATCTTGCGCCGTAGCCAGGCTTGCGCAAGCCGCAGATCGTGGCGCACGACGTGAGCGGAAAGCCCGAGCGCCTCTGCGGTTTCTTCCGCGGTCATGCCGCCGAAGTACCTCATTTCCACGAAGCGCGCCAGCGTTTCGTCTTCCGCCGCTAAGGCGCTGAGTGCCTCATCGAGCGCGATCACCTCCACGATTTCGTTCTCGTTGCCCGCCTCGATTTCCAACCCGGTGGTCAGCGGAACACGCTCACCCGCATCGCGTTTCTGAGTCGAGCGGGCCCGCGCGTAGTCCACCAGCACCTGGCGCATGACCCGCGAGGCCACCGCCAGAAAATGAACCTGACCGGCAAAATCCCGTTGGCTGCCGTCGAACAGTTTCAGGTAGGCCTCGTGAACCAGCGCGGTGGGCTGGAGAGTGTGGTCGGGGCGTTCGCCGCGAACCTGCCGGGCGGCGATTCGATGCAGCTCCGAATAGAGCACCGATACCAACTGATTGAGCGCGGACTCTTCGCCTCGACGCAGCCGCTCCAGAAGCTCGGGAACTAAAGGGCTCACTACCTCAGGTTACTTCCTCCTTTCCTTTGTTTACGAAATTGTCACGAATAGCTTGCGAAACTCCCGCTCGCATCTCGCTTCCTTCTATAGAGGGCTTCCGTAGTCAACAAATCGGCCGAACTGGGCTGAGCACCTGCCCGTTCGAAGCCCGACTCATCGGAGGATTCGTGTCAAACAGGATCAGACGAACACTCTTAGGCTTAATCGCCGGTGGTTTCAGCGGCTTGGCGGCAACCGGCCAGTCTTTGCCCAACCTGTTCCCATTTCCAAACGCCGCGGGGGTGCTGGAGACGTACAGCGCCGGCGGGAAGCCGATCGACTTGAGCGGCCCGTTTTTCCAGTCGCTTGGTAGCAACGGCCGAAGCTGCGGGACCTGTCACCGCCCCGCTGAAGGCTGGAGCGTCTCCGCGAGCGAGCTGAAATTCAGGTTTGAGTTGACAGCGGGCACGGACCCGATCTTCCGACCCGTCGACGGAGCCGTGTGCGACCACAACATCGACACTTCGACTCTCGCCGGACGGCGCGCGGCGTACGCTCTTCTGACTGGCCGCGGGTTGATCCGGATCGCCATTGCCATGCCGGCGAATGCCGAATTCCGGGTCGTCGGCGTGGTCAATCCCTATGGCTGCAACGAGCCCGACACGTTGTCGATGTACCGACGCCCTCTGCCGGCCGCAAACCTCAGGTTCCTGAGCGCGGTCATGTGGGACAGCCGCGAGTCGTCACCACAGACGGGCACACAAAAAATCACGTACGCCACCAACCCCGCCGACTTGCAAGCCGATCTGGCGCATCAGGCTCTGGATGCCACCAATGGACATGCGCAAGCCACGACTCCGCTGACGGCACAACAGCAACAGGCGATCGTCAATTTCGAAATGGGGCTCTCGGCCGCGCAGGCTTACGACTATCGTGCGGGTGCCCTGAACAGCGCCGGCGCTCAAGGAGGTCCAACCCACCTCGCCAACCAGACCACGCCGTCATTCTTTGTCGGCATGAACGACCCGCTGGGCGGCAATCCGCACGGCACGTCGTTTACGCCGGACATCTTCGATCTGTTTGACGCCTGGACGAATCTGCGCCATTCCGATGAGGGTGCCGCCAGGCAGAGGGCCAGCATCGCGCGGGGCCAGACCGTCTTCAACTCTAAGCCGATCAATATTACGGGGGTCGCCGGGCTGAACGACGATTTGAACATTAGCTCCATCCCAGGCAACTGCGGGACGTGTCACGATACGCCCAACACCGGAGATCACTCTCTCCCGGTCCCTTTGAATATCGGGGTCGGTGACGTCGATAGCCCACTCGGTGTCAGCTATCTCCCGATCTTCACGCTGCAGAACAAGACGACTCATCAAACCGTGACGACCACCGATCCCGGGCGGGCGCTCATTACCGGACTATGGGCAGACGTAGGAAAAGTGAAAGGTCCGGTTCTGCGCGGGTTGGCGGCGCGCGCACCGTATTTCCACAATGGCTCAGCTCAATCGCTGAGCGATGTCCTGAATTTTTATGACAAGCGGTTCAAAATCGGCTTCACGGAGCAGGAAAAGCAGGACCTCATCGCGTTTCTGAATGCTCTCTAAGAGTTCTTTTGGCTTGAACCGCTGCTCCGATATAATCGCCGTGTGTCCCTCAGGTGAGGCAGTGTGAAGGAGCAGGTTCGGGTTCTATTTCGGGAACTAGCCGATCTACCGTTGGCGGAACGGGAAGAAATTCTTGCTTCCCGCGGCGTCGCCCCCGACGTGCGCGCGGAACTCGAATCCCTGTTGGGGTTCGATTCCGGCGCGACCCAGACCTTGACAGATTCGATTTCGCAGGTGGCCAGACAGGCGCTTCGCTCCGCCGAGCCCCAGCAGCCCGTTTCTTGCGGTCCCTACCGCCTGATCCGGTTGCTGGGCTCCGGCGGCATGGGCTCGGTCTATCTCGGCGAGCGTAGCGACGGCGAGATTCAGCAGAAGGTCGCCATCAAACTGCTGCATGGCGGCGCGGACCGGCCCTCGTTTCAGGATCGCTTCCTGCGCGAGCGGCAACTACTCGCGTATCTCAATCACCCCTCGGTGGCCCACGTCTTAGACGCGGGGCACACGAGCGACGGCCATCCTTACCTGGCGATGGAATACGTGGATGGTGTTCCCATCGACCAGTATGCCGACGGCAAGGAGCTACGCGATCAACTCGCTTTGTTCCTCCGGGTCTGCGACGGCGTGGCGCACGCACACCGGCACCTGATTATTCACCGCGACCTGAAGCCCTCGAATATCCTGGTGGACGCGTCCGGCCAACCGAAGTTGCTTGATTTTGGGATCGCCAAACTGCTGGACGAAACGGCGGATCGCACCCAGACCGTGGAGCGATTGCTGACGCCGAACTACGCCAGCCCCGAGCAGATCCGCGGTGAGATCCAGACTACTGCGACCGATATCTATTCCTTGGGAGCGATTCTGTACAAACTGGTGACCGGCCGTTCGCCTCACGAATCCGATGATGCCCCGCCGCAGCCGATCGCCGCCATGGCGGGCGCGCGAGAGATCCCGCCGGCGAAGCGATGGAACCCGGATGTTCCAACCGATATCGATTGCATTTTGCGGAAGGCATTGCGTAACGAGCCGGAGGAGCGGTACGTATCGGTTGAAGCCTTGGCCGATGATATCCGGGCATTCCTCGATTCACGGCCCGTCCAGGCGCGCTCAGGAAATGCATGGTACCGGACACGGAAGTTCGTGCGCCGGTACTGGCTGCCGGTAGCTGCCGCGGCCGCCGTGATCGCGAGTCTCTCTGCCGGATTGTATTTGGCCAATCGCCAGCGCCTCGTCGCCGAAAGCCGTTTCCGCGAGCTCCGGCAGCTTTCCACCAAGGTTTTCGCTCTCGACGAGAAAATTCGCAACCTGCCTGGGTCGACCAAGGCCCGCCAGGACCTGGTCTCCGCATCGCTGGAATACCTGGAAGGCCTCGCTTCGCAGGTCCAGCACGATCCGGATTTGGCACAAGAGGTCGCTGAAGGCTACTGGCAGATTGCGCAGATCCAGGGGGTGCCGACCGGATTGAATTTGGGCGAATCGCCTCAAGCGGAAGCCAACCTCAAGAAATCGGATGTCTTAACAGACGCAGTCCTGGCCGCTCGGCCGCACGACGGGCGTGCCTTAGAACGTTCCGCGTTTATCGCTCAGGACCGCATGATCCTGGCGGAGCAAGATCACCGTCGTGCCGAGGCGCTGATGCGTGCGCGTGAAACCGCTGACCGCGCGAGTCGCCTGCTGCGGGAGCCGCAGCTTCGAACATCTCAAATCGACAACAGCGCAGTGCTGTTTGGGAACGTCGCGCTTGCCCATACGAATATGCATCTCTACTCGGATGCAGTTCGGTATGCCCAGCGATCGGTGGAGCTCGTACGTCAGCTCCCGTCGAGCCAGTTTCGAGTCGGGCAGAGTTTGAGTCTGCTGGCGAATGCTCTCCGATACGAGGGCGACTTGGATGGAGCTTTGCGCGCCATCGAAGAGGCGCGCAGTCTTGTGGAGGCGGGGGTCTACCACGATTCTACGATTCGCGCCTTTCACCTCTACGGCGTGATTCTGCGTCAGGGATTGATCCTGGGCGAGGATGGCGGCGTTAGCCTCGGCCGGCGAGACGAAGCCGCCCGGGCGCTCCAAGTGGCGTTGGATATGAACGAGCAAATCGCCCGCGCTGATCCGAATGATTCCGTCAGCCGCGGCCGCGTGGGGACCTTGACACGCGAATTGGGAAAGATCCTGCACCACACCGACCCGGAGCACGCCCTAGCGGTCTTCGACTTGGGAATTCGGCGGCTCGGCGAAATCCCGACTAACCTGAAGGCGCGCCGCGATCGCGCAACCCTCTTGGCCGGTTCGTCCTATCCGCTGCGCAGCCTCCACCGGATAGCCGAAGCCCGGCGGCGCATCGATGCCGCCATCGCGCTCCTCAAAGAGACAAAAGACTATCCCGCTTCACGCGTGCCGCTGGACAGCGAGATTTTCACCGTTCTTCAGGCGCAGGCAGACTCCGAGGCCGATGACGGCGATGCCTCTGTTGCGTTGAAACTATACGAAAAACTTCTTGGTCTCGTCATGGCCGGCGAACCGGAACCGCTTATCGATTTGCGCGATGCTCCGCGAATGTCCGGCCTCTACGCGTCGCTCGCGGCGCTGTGCCGCCGGACGGGCAAGCCGGCCGAAGCCGCAACCATGGAATCCCGCCGCCTCGACCTCTGGCAGAACTGGCAACGAAAGCTGCCCAACAATTCGTTTGTGCAGCACCACCTGGCGGCACAAGGCACCTAGATTTGCCCTATTTCGCGGCCGTCGCGCGAACCAGCATGAGGGCTGACGCCGGAGCCATCGCGTCGTAATACCCGGTGAACCGCCGCGGCTCGGCCGCATCGTATTTTTTCAGGTTGTTCGCCCACCGATATCCGGTCGGTTGATACCACAGCTCGGCCTCAACCTGGAACGGACTTTGCGCGTTTCCGACGGCGACTGAATACCGGATGCGATCGCCATTCTCGTTAAAGTCAGGATCGTTAGCGGCGTCGCCGGCGACAGCGATGTCCGGATCGGCCGTAGCCTTGTCGAATCCGCGCGGCAGCAGGCGGTTGTCCTTCACGTAACGCACCGCCGTGAGCAGGCCGGTGGTCACGTTGCCATCCGGCCCGGCCATGATGGATTCGTAGACTTGTACCTGGTCGGCGCTGGTGATCTCTCGATAATGAGGCTCGAACCGGTTCGGATCGGCGTCATTGTCGTTGCCGACGATCGACCCATCGGCCCGTACGGCTCCCGATTCAAACACCACTTGATTGTTACGGTCGAGCACGCGCACATGCAGCCAAACGCGCCGCGACGGATAGGCGGTCGGCAGCTTATGGCCGCCGAGGTTCTGTATCGAAATCGCGGCCTCCAGGCGTCCGGCGTTAAGATCGACACGATCGATCGAAATGGCGGCGGCCTTGGACTGCAAGTACGACACCGTCCGGTCCGCCGCGGTGGTCAATTCCTGTGGCAGTGCATCCACGTGGAGATCGTTGCGATAGCGGTTCAACATCCGCTCCATGAAAAAATTCCCGCCGACGAAAGTGTGCCGCGAGAAACCCTCCCGTGGTTTCCCGAGTACTCGGGCGATCGGCACATCTTCTTTGACCACCGGCATGTGACAGTTCTGACAGCTTTGTTTGTCGTGGTAATCGCTGTGCAGCCACTCCTGGTATGGCATCTGTTCCGGCAATTCGCCGATCACTTTGCCTTGCGGCCCGAACGCCTTCGTATACAGCGTATGGCAGGTCGCGCAGAGTTCGGATTGCCGGATGTGATCGGTTTCGGTCGGCTTGAACCCTCCGGACGACGTCCGCATGATCCGCTGCTGCCCAGCCTCGATCTTGAACGGCCCATATATCGGGCGCTCGTCTTTTTTATCCGGCGTATCCAGGACGAACCCTCCAATGAAGCTCTCGCGCGTTCCCAGTTTTTGCTTGCTGATCTGATGACATAACGAACACGAAACTCCGTCGGCGGCCAGTTTGTCCTCGGGCTTGCTCGTGTCGAAAGGAAGGTGAGAGAAAACCTGGCCTTCGCGACCCTGCTGTTTCGCTACGTAGCGCGCCATCGGCATGTGGCAGATGGAACATTCATCCTCAATATCCTTGATGGATTCCGGATGATCGATCGATTCCCGCCGCACGCTACCTTGCCAGTACGGATCGCGCCCGGAGTTGGCCATAACGCTCGCCCGCCAGTCGAACCCGATGGAAATATCCTCTCCCGCCGAAGTCATCAATCCGTTGTGGCAGGCAAGGCACCGATCAGAGGTTTGAAATTTCGGCTGCAAGCCCTTGTGCGGGTCGCGATCGCGGGCCCACAACGGGGCGAGCCATAAAACCGCGGCCGACAAGACCCATGTCGTTCTCATTTCCAACCTTCCTTGAGGCTGCCGTCGAACCAATCCCACAAAACGTAAAACATGATTTGCACCGGCCGGTCTCTGGTGTTGTTCACGGGCACGCGAACGCCCAGATCGGCCCGGATGTGCTGGCGCTTGCTGAGCGTTACCTGCATCTCCGGAATCACGTCCCAATTGGTGACGGCGCCATTCACCAGATCGCGATCGCCCACTACTTCAAACATAGGCGTCCACCAGCGGCCCAGGCTGCCCTTGCCCGTGAAGCTCTTGCCGACGGCGGCATTCAAGAACAGAGATCGCGGGGCGACGCTGGTGTCGACCGGCAGGTCCGCGCCACCCTGCAATTGAAGAAACGTGTACCGCGGGAACAATTGACCAAATGCCCCGAACGTCTCGAAGGTGGTGACTCCCGAACCCGCTCCTTTGAGCCGGTTGCCGGTTGGCAGAATCGCCTCACCTTGAACGGAAAAGATCGATCCGCTGTTCAAGCTCGAAAACAGCACTCGCTTGAGGCCCAGACCGGTGTCCCCGATTCCCCCAAACCAGCTACCGGGCGACAGCCTCTCGAAGCTGAATGGCACCGAAACCTCGATCTGATTGCGCGCCCCGATGCGCCGCTCATAAGAGAATTCATTGGAGATGCCCGGAGCGCCCTTGGCGTTGACGGCAGTCGTGAGGATCACCTCGTTTTCCGGAAAGGCCTTTTCCGTGACCAGCGCGCGCGGCAGGTTGAGTTCGCCGCGCGGCCACACCGGTTCCTTGCAGAAACTCCGCAGGTACTCGATGACCATGTTGATCTGTTGTGGAGTCAGCGCCTCGCTGAACGACGGCATGATCGGCGAGAACCCGCGGCCAGGCCCGCCGTTGGTAATGATAGTGCGCCAGGTAGCGTTGTCCTCCGGCGACGTACCTTTGCAATCGGTGAAATCGGGAAAGGTCGATGGCGCCTCGAAGCCAACCGTCGTTTTCGGCATCCCCTGCCCTTCCGGACCATGGCAGTTGATGCAGGCCGCTTCAAAAATCTCCTTTCCGTTTTTGAACTCGAAGCCGCCGTTGTTCACCGTTTGTGCAATTGAGGCGCTCGAGAACAGGGCCGCGAACCCAATCACAAGTCCGCTCCGCAAAAAGACGTTGGGGGGTCGAGACATGGCTGAAATCAAGGCACAGCGTATCAGAGTTGCAGCCGGATTTAGGCCTGCAAATCATTTGCAGAATTGGACTTACAGAGAATCAACAGATTCGGGCTAGAGGAGAGCTGAGATGAAAGTCAGTAGCGCCGTCAGCGGCGGCCATTCGTCAGTTATCGCTCGACGGGAGCACCCGGATCCACCACGCGCGCCACTTTGGCCGGGCGCGCGCTGCGGCGCCGCGCCGTCATTTCGCGCAACCGTTCCATGTAGATGTAAAACACCGGAGTGATGTATAGCGTCAGCAACTGCGAAACGGCGAGGCCGCCGACAACGGCCAGACCGAGTGGGCGGCGGGCTTCCGAGCCGGCGCCGAGCCCCAGCGCAATCGGCAGAGTCCCCATGAGAGCCGACATCGTCGTCATCATGATTGGCCGGAAGCGCACCAGGCACGCTTCGTAGATCGCCTCGGACGGCAGCGTGCCGTGTGTGCGCTGCGTTTCAAGTGCGAAATCGATCATCATGATCGCGTTCTTCTTGACGATGCCGATCAGCATGATCACGCCGACAAACGAATAAATGTTGAGCTCCTCGTGAAAGATCATCAGGGTCGCGAGCGCGCCCAATCCCGCCGACGGCAGGCCCGACAAAATCGTGAGCGGGTGGATGAAGCTTTCATACAGAATGCCCAGCACCAGGTAGATCACCAGGATCGCCATCGCCAGCAGCACGCCCATGCCCTGAACGGAAGATTGGAACGCCGCAGCCGCACCTTGAAAACTGGTGGTTATGGTGGCCGGCAAGGTCTCGCGGGCAGCGTCTTCCACCCGCCCCACGGCGTCGCCGAGCGAAACGCCGGGCCCCAGATTGAACGAAAGCGTGACTGACGGCAACTGTCCCAGGTGCGTCACCGTGAGCGGCGCGACACTGCGCCGGATATGGGCCATTTCGCTCAGCGGAACCAGGTTGCCGGTCGACGAGTGAACATACAGCAGCGCCATGGCGCTTGGGTCGCGCTGGAACTGCGGCTCGAGCTCCATCATCACCCAGTACTGGTTGCTGGGCGTGTAGATCGTCGAGACCTGGCGCTGGCCGTACGCGTCGTAGAGCGCATTTTCGATCTGGTCCGACGTCACCCCGAGGGTAGAAGCACGATCGCGGTCGATGTCGACCACAACCTGTGGGCTGGAAATCTGCAAATCCGTGTTGACGTCGACCAGTCCCGGAATCCCGCGCAACCGGTTTTCGAAATCGCCCGCCGCCCGGTAGAGCTCATTCAGATCGAGCCCCTGCAAGGTGTATTGATACGAGCCTTTTGTCAGGTTGCCGCCGACTCGGATCAGCGGCGGATTCTGCGGAAACGCGCGCATGCCGGGAACCGAGTTCAACAACGGCCGCAGCCGGTTGATGTCCTGGTCGGCGGTTAGCGGCCGCTGGTCGCGCGGTTTGAGCGTAGCGAAAATCCTGCCGGTATTGCCGGCGCCATTGTTGGCACCCACCATCGACATATACGATTCGATGTTGGGATCGGCGGCAAAAAAGGCCGAGAGTTGCTGCTGATTCCGGACCATCCCTTCAAACGAGATGTCCTGCCCGCCCTCGGTGAACGTAAACATCTGGCCCGTGTCCTGGCTGGGGATGAATCCCTTGGGAACCACGACAAAGAAATAAGCACTCGCCACCAGAGTTCCGGCAGCGGCAATCATCGTCACGGCACGGTGACGAATCACGCCGCGCAACGTCCAGTCATAGCCTCGCAGCATGCCGTCGAAAACCCGCTCCGACGCGCGGAAAAGCGGATTCATGTTTTCGCGTGGCGGCCGCAGGAACCGGCTGCAAAGCATCGGCGTCAGCGTCAGCGAGACGAATCCCGAAATCAGGATCGCCATTCCGATGGTGACCGCAAACTCGTGAAACAGCCGCCCCAGGATGCCGCCCATGAACAGCACCGGAATGAACACCGCGGCGAGCGACAGCGTCATCGAGAGAACCGTGAACGCGATCTCGCGCGAGCCTTCCAGCGCAGCCTGCAGGCGGCTCTTGCCCGACTCCATGTGCCGCACGATATTTTCCAGCACAACAATGGCGTCATCCACCACAAACCCGACCGAGAGCGTCAGTGCCATCAGCGAAAGGTTATCGAGCGAGTACCCCAGCAGGTACATGGCGGCGAATGTTCCGATGATCGCCAGCGGCAGCGCCAGGCTGGGAATGATGGTGGCTGAGACGTTCCGTAAAAACAGGAAAATCACCATCACCACCAGCGCGACCGTCAGCAACAGCGTGAACTTTACGTCGCGCACGGATTCGCGGATCGACTCGGAACGGTCATACACGACGTCGAGCCGGACCGCCGGCGGCATCACCTGGCGGAACCGTGGAATCAATTCCTTGATCGCGTCCGCCACAGCCACAGTATTGGTCCCGGGCTGCCGCTGCACCGCCAGCGCAATGCCGCGCGTTCCGTTGTACCAGCTCGCCGCCTTGTCGTTCTGCACGCTGTCGATCACACGGCCGAGTTCTTCCAGACGCACCGGCGATCCGTTCCGGTAGGCCACGATAATCGGCCGGTAGCTGGCCGCCGAGAGAAGCTGGCCGGTGGCCCGCACCGTGAACAACTGGTCGTGCCCCCACAGTGTGCCCGTGGGCAGGTTGACGTTGTGCTTCTGCAAGGCAGCCTGGACATCGTCGATGCCGATCCGCCGCGCCGCCAGCGCATTGGGATCGAGTTGCGCGCGCACGGCATATTTCTGCGCGCCCATCACCTGAACCTGCGCAACGCCGCTGACGGTTGAGACTCGCTGCGCCACCATCGTCTCGGCGTATTCATCGACCGTCGATAGCGGCAGCGTGCTCGAAGTGAGCGCCAGATACATGATGGCCGAATCCGCCGGATTCACCTTCTGAAAGTTTGGAGGCGTGGGCATGCCCGGCGGCATCTGCGACTGCGCGGTCGTGATTGCCGACTGCACGTCCTGGGCCGCGCCGTCGAGCGAACGGTCGAGCGCGAATTGCAGCGTGATTGACGTCGTGCCCAGCGAACTGGTCGACGTCATATTGTCGAGTCCGGCGATCGTCGAAAATTGACGCTCAAGCGGAGTCGCGACCGCGGAAGCCATAGTCTCCGGATTCGCGCCCGGCAGGGCCGCGTTGACCTGCAACGTGGGGAAATCCACATTCGGCAGATCGCTCACCGGCAGGTAGCGATAGGCGGCGATGCCGAACAGCACGATGCCCGCCATGATGAGCGTAGTCATCACGGGCCGCTTGATAAAGAGTTGGGTTATGTTCACACGCGCGAGCTGTGCTCTTGAGGCTATGGTAACAAGGACCGCATTGCCTCCCGGCCTCATAGCCCGGAAGGGCTACCCGGCCGGAACTGCGCGGGAGACCGGTTATATAATGTCCGGTATGCGTATCGTTCTCATCACCGCGTTGTGTCTGGCCCTGGGCTTAACCGCGATCGCCATGGAAATTGGAAAGCCTTCGCCGCCGTTCACCATCCAACGCGTCAACGGCTCGGCGATCTCCCTGAGCGAATATAAAGGCAAAGTGGTCGCGCTGGCATTCATCGATACCGAGTGCCCGCACTGCCAGCATTTGACCGGCGTGCTGAACATGATTGCCAAAGAATATGCGGGCAAGCCCGTGCAGATCGTGGAATGCGCGTTCAATGACGGCGCCGCCTCCCGGGTACCCTGGTTCACGCAGCAATTTCAGCCGGCATTTCCAATCGGCTTTAGTCCCCGCGACCCGGTGCTCAACTATCTCGCGTTTTCGATGTTGAAACCGCTCTACGTGCCGCACATGGTCTTTCTGGATAAGCAAGGCGTGGTGCGCGGCGATTTCGCCGGCGAGAGCGACTTCATGACGAATCCCGACAAGAACATTCGCACCCAACTGGACGAGCTGCTCAAGCCCGCCGCGCGGACCTCGGCTCGGCCCGCGGGAAAATCGCAAGCCGCCGTGAAGTCTACTGCTTCGGCAGCACCTTCACATCAGTAACGTAGTAGGCATCGCCGTTCACGACCACGGTGGCCTGCACGTGGTCGCCGACCTGCAGTTTTGCGAATTCGGCTTCCGGCTTGACCGGGTATTCCATCGTCATCGCTTCCATCCATCCCTCGATCTTGCCGGCCTTGATGTTTGCGGTCTTGGCAGCCGGGTCCAGCGCTCTGACTTCACCTTGCATCGGATAACGCTTGGCCGGCTCCTGCTTGGCGCCGCATCCCGCCAGAATCGCGGCGACTGACAGAATCACTCGTCTCGTCATACCTCTTCATGATCGCAGGGAGGCCCCGAGTATAGTGGAAGGAATGCCGGCGCGAGTCAAGGAGAGCGAATTCGAGCGCGGCTATCTTGAAATCGGTTTTCCCTCGCAGCGGTTCGACTCCGCGTGGAATCTGCTGCTCCTTTCGGCGCGCGTCTACTTTTCCAATTTCCCTTTTCTGGCTACCGTCACCCTGATTGTCTTTCTGCCGGCCAAGCTGGCCATCCAGCTCGTCAGCGATTCGCTGGACGTTCCGAAAGGCGGGCTCGCCGCCTACCTGACCATGGATCTCAGCGATCTGGTCCTCGGCGCCCTGGCGGTACCCGCTGCGATCTACGGCCTGCTTGAACGTCTCCGCAGCGGTAAGGCTCCGCCGCTCACGCGCTCGCTGCGCTGGGGATGGCGCCAATGGGGTAAGACGCTATGGAACAAGCTCAAGGTGGAGATCACCGTGACGCTCTGGGGCGCGCTGTTCCTCATCCCCGGCATCATCGCCATGGTCCGCCTGGTATTCACCGACGCCATCGTGGCCGTCGAAGCCGACAAAGTAACGGCCGTACTCGAACGCAGCCGCGATCTCAGCCGCGGCATCGGCTGGCGCATCTTTGCGGTTCTCGTGCCGGTGATGATCGTGGAACTGGCCGTTCCACTCCTGATCCTGGATGCCATCGGCGGCAGCTCCGCGCCTCGTCCGCTGATCGCCACCGTCGACAGCCTGCTCTCCATTGGCGGCCAATGGTCGACCGTCATCGTTCTCCTCATGTATCTGGGAGTGATTCCGGCGACTCGACCGGCTCAGCCAAAGCGCAGCGCCGCACGTTGAATCTCCCGGCTCACCGCTGCAGAAACTCGTCCGTGTGCGTCATGAACTCCGGATACGCGCCCGCGCCCAGCTCGTATAGATCCAGCCCTTGGCGTTCGCCGTCCGGAGTGCTGCGATACAGCAGCCAGCGATTCAACAGCCAGTTCGCGCCATAGAGCGCCGGCAAAATGCATCCGAGCAGTGTCGCGACTCCGATGAGTTGCGCGAGCCATTGGCCACTACTGCTCACTTCGGTGACCGTTGCCGCGGCCGGCGTATAGAACACGCCGACGGGGAAACGCCCAAACATCCCAACGGCAATCACGCCCCACAGCCCTCCGATCGCGTGAACTGAAATCGCGCCGCCGGGGTCGTCGATCCCTAGCCGCAGCTCCAGATTTTCGATCGCCAGCGGAGCGACGATCCCCGCCACCAGCCCGATCAAGATCGCAGCGGCAGGCGGCACAAAGGCACAAGCGCCGCTGCCCGCCGCCAATCCGGCCACCCAACCGTTAGCGCTGAGCGACGCGTCCGGTTTGCCGAATCGGATGTGCGTCACCACGGCCGTCGCCAGGGCCGCCGCTCCCGCACTCAAAGTTGTGTTGACGGCAATCAGCGGCAGACGCCGCGGGTCGACGCCGCTAAACAGCAGCGCTCCCGCCGAATTCAACCCAAGCCATCCGATCCAAAGCAACAGGCATCCGAACAACACGAACACCGCGTTGTGACCGGGGATGGCGGTCGGAAGACCATCCGGCGTATATTTGCCCCGCCGCGACCCCAGCAGCCAGACCACCGCTAACGCACTCAACCCGCCCACGGCCTGAATCGTCGCCGAACCGCCCGCGTCCACGAAGCCATGGCCCAATCCGTAATTCACACCCAGCGCCGCCAGCCAGCCGCCGCCCCACACCCAATGCGCGAATACGGGATAGATCAGGCCGGCCAGAACCGCGGAGGACGCGCAAACCGCGCCCAGCCGCCATCGCTCCGCGGCCGCGCCAAGTGCAATCATCGCGGCCAGCGCCACCGAGAGCGTCTGCATCAGCGCCACGATTGATGCGGGAGAGCCGTTCCAGTCGATCCCGCGCCAGAAGAGCGGCTGGTCGGCAATCCAGTCCCACGACTTGCCGCCGATCCTCAGGGCATATCCCGGAGCACCGGTCACACCTTGCCACGCAAAACCGCAGACAAAATATGCCACCGCGGCAATGCCGATCACGCACAATGACGACATCATGACATGCGCTGCATTGCGCGAGCGCACCAGGCCGGTATTCAGCAACGCCATGCCCGCGAGCGCGAACGGGATCAGGAAAATGGAAACCAGCGCGGCCGCCCCGAAATCGGGCGCAAACGGAATCACGAACGGCCTCCGCGCGGGGCCGGATGCGCGCGGAAAACGAGCGCCAGTCCCAGCACCTGCACGCCCAGGCCGGCCAGCACAAATGCCCCTCGCGGCGCCTCCGCCCGCAGCAGGATCACCGCCAACAGCACCAGCAGCCACCCCGCCACGGATAACAACCAACCCGCTATCTTCATGAAACTGGAACGCGCTCCGCGCTCAACATAACACAATCGCGCATCGGCCCCGAACGCCGCCCATTAAATATTTCGATGGCCCACATAAGCAAAAACGCATACAAAACGCTTATTTCGTGAATAAGAAATTTCCGTTTCACTTCTGCAATGGTTGCTTGCATCATGGTTCAAAGCCGGACCCCGTCAGTCCCGCCTGATCTACCTCAAGGAGAACTCAATGGCAGAGACTAACGCGCCGGAAATGAAACCCACTCTGGGGTTGACCGGCCTGACCATGAACGCGATGGCGCTGATTGCACCCGGCGCCTTCCTTTGGCTGACCTTCGTGGCGCAAGGCGGCGCGGGCAACACGGCGCCATCGATGTGGATCGGCATCTTGTTCGCCGTGCTGCTGTGCCTGGCCACGGCCGTCTGCTACGCCGAACTCTCGAAGCTCTATCCCGGTACCGGAAGCTCGTACTACTTCGCCGAACAATCGTTTCTCAACCATCAGAAGGCGTGGCCTTATGCCCGCCTGGCGAAATTCATCGTGGGTTGGGGCTCGCACCTGTATTACTGGATCTATCCGGGCATCATGTGCGGCGTGATGGGCATCTTGTGCGGCTACCTGGTGGGAACGCTCTGGCCGAGTTTCATGAGCGCCTCAAATCCTGGACCGATGTTCATGATGCTGTGCGCGGTTCTGACGGCGATCGTGGTCGGCTACATCGCGTTTCGCGGCGTCAACGGCTCGACGTCGATCAACATCGCCATCAATGTCATCCAGATCAGTGCGCTACTGATCTTCTCGGTAATGGCGCTGAGCTACCGCATGAACCACCCGCCGGGAAGCGTCGCCTATAACTTCGATTCTTCGACCGGCGCTGCGTACACGTATGACTTCGCCACCGAGAAGCAGACCGTGAACGGCCAGCAGACCGATGTCGTGTCGCGCGACGCCATGGGCGTTCCGAAGCCCAAGCTGGATGCCGCCGGCAAGCCGGTTCCCTTCAAGATCGATTATCCCGAGACCGACGGCATGGGCCATTTCCTGTCGCACCCCAACGCCAGTTCCGTCGTAAGCGTTCACAACTTCGGCTGGATGTTCGTGCAGGCAACGATTGCGATTCTCATCCTGGTCGGATTCGAGTCGGTGACCTCGATGGGAGGCGAGGCTCTCAATCCCAGGAAACACATACCCATTGCGGTGGTTCTCTCGCTGCTGATCCAGGGGGTGTTCTGTTATCTCATCGAGTATTTCGCGGCAAACTACTTCCTCAATAGCGGATACCCGATGACCTCGGCCACCGGTTCCGCGGCGCCCATCGGTGACATGATGATCGTCGTCGGCGACGCCATCTTCGGCTCCGGCCACGGGCGCACCTTCATGTTGATCGAAGCGTTCACCGTGTTCCTCGCCATCATCGGCACTACGCTTTCCTGCATGAATACCGGCGCGCGCGTCAGCTACGCGATGGGTAAAGATCAGGAACTGCCGGATTCGATCGGCTTGCTCCACAAAGAGAACCTGACCCCGCATCGCGCCATCTGGATGCTGGTTGTGATCTCGGCCGTCGTCGGCTGCTTCACGGTTTGCAATCTGTTCGGCGACGCCACCGCCCTCAGCGACCAGGCGATCAAGGCGCTTCCGCAAGGCTTCTGGTCGAGCACCGGGTACCTTTCGCACGACACCATGGCCGCGCTGCCGAACTCGTTCATCGCCGTCTCGCTGGCTTCCAATTTCGGCACGTTCCTTCTGTATATGCTGAGCTGCATCACGTGCATTGTGGGATTCCACAATCACCCGTCTTACAACCCGATTAAGCATCTGCTGATTCCGCTCTTCGGGCTGCTCGCCAACCTGGCTTGCATGGGCGCCTACATCGTGCTGCCGTTCATGGGCATCGGCACCAAGCTGGAACCGTTCACCGCGCTAGGAGTCGCGGCCGTCTGGGCAATCTACGGCGGCATCTACTTCATCCGCTCGAGCAAGGCTTCCGGGCGCACCACGCTGGTGAGTGTTCGCACGAAGGCGGCGATCAGCTAGTGTCGCTTAAATAAAGGCTGACGGGCGGGCCGGAGTGATTCCCGGCCTGCCCAATTATTTATGGGAGACCTGGTGCGCAACCCCCGACGGTTGCCCGTCAAACCCGTGAGCGACGCCCCTGAGGACATCAATCATCCCCCGAGTGCCGGACTCGAACTCGAGTTCGCCGAGCTCTCGGATCCGGGACGCGTGCGCGGCCACAACGAAGATCATCTCGGCCACGTCGCGCCCGGAACTGCGGCCCAGGCCCGTGCGCAAGGTTGGCTATTTGCCGTGGCCGATGGAGTCGGCGGACACGCGCAGGGTGAAGTCGCCTCGCAGTTGGCGATCGAAACAATGACCGCCGGCTTTCGTGAGGCCATCGCCGGTGAGCCGCACGCTGCCTTGCTGCAACGCCTCGTACAGGCCGCCAACCTTCACGTTTACGAAGCCGGCCGCGCCGCCAGCCCGGGCGGCGTTGCCATGGCTACTACCGTAGTCGCCTGCGCGCTGCGTTATGACCGCGTCACCATCGCGCACGTCGGCGATTCGCGCTGCTATCTCGTCCGCCGCGGCCACGCTTCTCTGCTGACGCGCGACCACACGCTCGTCAATGACCAGGTGCGTCTCGGGATTCTCACCGCCAAGGAGGCCGCCTCGTCCGAACGCCGCCACCTGCTCAGCCGTTCCCTCGGCGCCGACATGTTCGTCGCCGTCGACACGAGCGATCACCAGATTCTTCCGGGCGACGTGCTGGTCTTGTGCTCCGACGGCCTGCATGGCGCGCTCGACACCGCCGAGATCGGGTCCGTTGTGGCGCGTGCTTCCGATCTTCGCGGCGCTGCCGAGCGCCTCGTCGCCCTTGCCAATGAACGCGACGGCAGCGACAATATAAGCGTCCAGTTGATCCGCGTCCGCAGCGTCGAGCGCGTGGGCATGTATCGCGGCAGGCCCTACAAGCTCCGCTGAAAAGTGCTGGACCGCTGATCCATGAATTCTTTCCATCCCGGCGACCTGCTGGACCACTACCGGATCGAGAGTCTGGTGGCGCGCAGCGGTATGGCCTCCATCTTCCGCGCCACTGATACCCGAACCGGACGTATCGTCGCCCTCAAAATTCCTCATCCCGAGATGGAGGCAGACATCGTTCTGTTCGACCGCTTCAAGCGCGAACAGGAGATCGGGAAAAAACTCGACCATCCGTACGTGATGAAGGTACTACCCAACGACGACGCCAGCCAGGTCTACATGGTGATGGAATGGGTCGAAGGCCGGCTGCTCCGGCAAATCCTCGGCGCGACCCGTAAACTGCCCATCGACCGGGCCGCCGATCTCGCACGCAAGATTTGCGATGCATTGGACTACATTCACAAAAACGGAGTCGTGCACCGCGACCTCAAGCCCGAGAACATCATGGTCGACGAGCAGGACAGCATCAAGCTGATCGATTTCGGCATCGCCGGCCACGAAGGCTCTCGCCGCCTCACCTTTGCCAAGCTTTCCCAGCTCATGGGCACGCCCGACTATATTTCCCCCGAGCAGGTAAAGGGTAAGCGCGGTGACGGCCGCAGCGACATATACGCGCTCGGCGTGATGTTCTATGAAATGCTCACCGGCAAAGTGCCGTTCCAGGGGCCGAACGCATTCGCGATCATGAACGATCGCCTGTTGAATAGTCCGATTCCGCCGCGCGAGATCGATCCGACGATCTCTCCCGAGCTCCAGGAAATCGTCTACCGCGCCCTCGAGCGTGACCCGAAGAATCGTTACGCCACAGCCCGGGAATTCGCGCACGACCTGGAACATCCCGACCAGGTCGGGGTTGCCGATCGCCCGGAACTGCGCGACTGGAAGAACCGAAAGGCCGGCTGGCCGCGCCGGCTCGCATTTTACGCCA
>DASXAK010000112.1:0-8990 GCA_036406715.1 Bryobacteraceae bacterium
GCCTCGTGAACTCGTCCTGGCCCAGTTCGCGCTGCACCCGGCCACTGTAGGTCCCCGTGCCAAACGCGAGCCGTGTCACCTTGACCCCGGATTTTCCCAGCGTCACCCAATCCGTAGCTGTCGCGCGCGCCGCTCTTACCGGCAAGCTTCCGACGCCGGCAAGTCCCGCCGCGGCGAGCCCGGTCTTCAGGAAATCACGTCTGGTGCAGTGAGCCATTCGTCTTTCTCCAATCGGCCGCATCTTACCATGAGTTACCGACCGGTTGCTTGCCCGTCGCGCGATGACGCCGTTACACGCTCCTATTCATTACCGGAACGGTGTAAAGTTCTAGGCATGCGGAAGCTTGCAATCATTGCAGCCATTGTAGTTGGCGGCATCGCAGCAATCGCAGCGGCGCTGTTCCTGTTTGTAGATGTCAACCAGTTCCGTGGAACTATCCAGTCGCAGTTGCAGCAGCGGCTGCATCGGCAGGTGACGCTTGGGGCCATGCGGCTCAAGCTCATACCTCTATCCATTCGAATTAACGACCTCGTGATTGGAAATGCGCCGGGTTTCCCCGCGCAGCCGCCGTTGGTCGCTGCAAAAGAACTCGCCGTGCGTGTGCGGCTGGGACCGTTGCTGAAAAAGCAGTTGCAGGTTGACTCCATGCGGTTGTCATCGCCGGCAGTTGAACTCGTCAAGAGCGGCAACGGCGTATGGAACACGGCGGGTCTCGGTGGATCAGGCTCATCCGCCTCAGGCGGCGAACACCCCACTGCGGCGGTTACATTGTCCGATCTCGAAATCGACGACGGCCGTCTTGGGATTACCGACCTCGCCGGACATCAGCCGAAAACCGGGTACGAGCACATCGATGTTCACATTCAGGATTTTGCGCCCGGACGCCCATTTCATCTCACGGCGCGCGTCAGGGCTCCTCAAGGGGATGTCGCAGCCGACGCTACGGGAACATGGAATAACAGCGTCCTCAATCTGACCGCTCTCACGGCAAGCATCGGGGAAGTCAAGGCGAGCGGACATGGCGAGATCCGAACGGCCGATAACCCCGCAGTGATCAACGCCGAACTCCGAACCGGGAATGCACCGATTGCGGACCTCATTCGCCTGGCTAATGCGGGAAACGAGCTCAGCGGATCAGGACTGCTGACACTTGCCGTCCAGATCCATGGACCGATAACTTCTCCTGCGTATTCCGGCTCTGGTTCGCTGCGCGACGTGAAGTTGAACCTGGCATCGCTGCGCAAGCCGATAGAGATGCAGTCGGCGGAAATCCGGCTGGCGCAAGATCGCGCAGCACTGGAGAATATCACGGCGAAGCTGGGGTCGACGACGGTTCACGGCGCCGTTACAGTCGCAAATTTCGCTCAACCGCAGGTTGACTTTCGCGCAGACGCCGACAGGATTAACCTCGCGGAACTCGAACAACTGAGCGCTCCGGCGCCCACCAAAACATCCCGGAAAGCCGGTTCCGCGTCTCTGAAGGCCACGGGGACGGCCAGCGTGGGAGCGCTCACGTATGGCCAGATGATGCTGATGGACGTCAAGGCGAATTGCAAGCTCGACAACGGCATCATTCGTCTCGATCCGGTCTCCGCGAACGCGTTTGGCGGATCGACACAAGGCGCGATTACCGTAGATACGCGGGCCGACGCCGGAGCTTACGCAACGCAGATCGCGCTGAAGTCTGTGGACGCCAACAAGCTTCTGTCCGCCACGACGTCTGTGAAGGAAATCCTGTTCGGGCTGTTATCCGGCAACGCGGATTTGCAAATCAAGCCAAAGCCCGGGCAGGACTTTGCGCGCGCTCTCAACGGATCGGTTCAGGCGCAACTTGCAAATGGGCGGCTGGCGGGGGTGCAACTGCTGAACGAGGCGGCATCGCTCGCCCGCGCTGTCGGTTATACGAAACGAACGGAAGCTTTCACCAACATTCAGAAGCTTGCCGGCTCCGTGAAGATCCAGGATGGAGTAGCGAGCACGAATGATCTGCAACTCGTGTTCGAGGGCGGATCGATGAGCGCGGCTGGCACGGCCGGATTGGCGGATCAAAGCCTTCACTTGCAGGTCACGACGGTGTTGGCGAAGCAGGTCAGCGACCAGGTGGGAGGGTCGAAGATCGGTGGCTGGATGTCGACCGCTCTGGCCAACTCCAAAGGCGAGTTGATCGTCCCCGCGACCGTGACCGGCACGTTCTCGCAACCACGGTTCATGCCCGACCCCGAGCGTATGGCCAAGCTGAAGCTCGCGAGCTTCCTGCCGTCGGCCAATGATCCTCAGGGCGTGGCCAATAGCGTGAAGTCGATGATGGACGCGTTCGTCAAAAAGCCGCCCGCGGACGGCAAGAAGCAGGAGGGTAGTCCGGCCAATTCATTGTTCAACCTGCTGGACGGCCTCCGCAAAAAGGATCCGAAGCGCTAAGCAGGCGCGGCGCTATGCGTACACCGCATCCGCCTTCTTCACTTCGATCCCGGCAAGACCCTCGATGAACTGCACGATCGCGGAGTGATCGAGGTCACCCTTGCCCTCATTCATCAAGCTCATCAGCATCTGCTGCAGCAGGCTCGTGATCGGCAGGGGAACCTTCATCGACTCCGCTGCAAGCAGCGCGTTGCGCAGATCCTTTTGATGCAGCTTGATTCGGAAACCCGGCTTGAAGTTGCGCGAAACAACCATGGGCGCCTTCGCGTTCAGAACCGTGCTGCCCGCCAGGCCGCCCTTCACCGCATTGAAGACGACTTCGGGGTCCAGACCCGCCTTCGTCGCCAGCACCAGCGCTTCGCCCATTGCGGCGATATTGCTCGCCACCATGATCTGATTCGCAAGTTTTGTGACGTTTCCCGCGCCTACCGCGCCGGTAAGCGTGACGCTGGAGCCCATGGCCTGCAAAATCGGCCGGACTTTCTCAAATGCGTCGGGCTTGCCGCCCACCATGATCGCGAGTGTTCCGTCCACGGCTTTCGGCTCGCCGCCGCTGACCGGCGCATCCAGGAACTCGACCCCTTTCGCCTCGCATGCGGCCCCGACCTTCTGCGAAACGATCGGGCTGATTGAGCTCATGTCCACCACGATCGAGTTTTTGCGGGCGCCTTCGAGAACGCCCTGTGCGCCGAGGATCGCCTGCTCGACTTCGGGACCGTCGGGCAGCATCGTGACGATGATTTCCGATTTCCCGGCGACGTCGGCAGAGGAGTTGCCGCGAGCGGCGCCGGCAGAAACGATCTCGTCGACGGCCGGCGCAACGATGTCATGAACCGTGAGCTTGTGACCGGCCTTGAGAAGATTTCTGGACATGGGCTTGCCCATGATGCCTAACCCGATAAATCCGATTTGCGCCATAAGTCGTGATTATATCCACGGTTCTACAACGTTCGCAGGTGAAAACCGCCGTCTACGTTAATCACTGTGCCGGTCGAGTAATCGAGCAGGCCGTCTGCGATGGCGCGAACGGCTTTCGCAACGTCAGCCGCTTCACCCATGCGCCGTTGCGGCAGCAAGCCGTTTGCGATCCTCTGGTCATAAACGGACTCGACCTTGGCGATCATGTCGGTGCGCACGATACCCGGCCGGATCTCGAAAACTTTAATGCCGTGCTCCGCCAACCGAGCCGCCCACAACGCGACGGTCATGCTGAGCCCTGCTTTCGATACGCAATATTCCCCACGATTTACTGAGGCCGTGTAGGCGGAAATCGAGGTGATAAATGCGATGCGGCCCGCGACGTTCTGCTCCAGCATGAGTCGCGCGATCTGCTGCGTCAGGAAGTAGGGGCCCTGCAGGTTCGTCCTGAGCATCTCTTCGAAGCTCTCCTCGGTCGCATCCAGCAGATCGCGGCGTTCCCGGGGCGCCATTCCGGCGTTGTTCACCAGCAGATCGATGCGTCCGATGTTCCGCCGCACGTAATCCACCAGCGCGGTCCGGTCATCGCGGGACCCTATTTCGCACGCGACGATTGCGGCGCCGGTCTTCTCCGCCAGGCTCTCCGCCGCATCGCGGCGGCCGCGATAGGTGCCGATCACCCGATGAGTGGCCGCAAGCTCTTCCGCAATGCCGCGCCCGATGCCACGGCTGGCGCCGGTCACCAGGGCCACCGGGCGGTTATCGGCCATCTGTCGCCTTTTCCAGACTTGCAGAGATCTCCTCGAATGTAAACGTCTCGATAAACGGCTCGTCACGCACCAGTACGGTCGGCGTCCGGGCAATGCCGCGCGCGACGCCGTCCCGATAGTCGCGTTCCACGGCATCGGCGAACGACTTGTCACCGAGCGCTGCCGTTGCGTTTGCCGGATCGGCGCCGTGTTCGCGAGCGAAAGCGGACAACGTCTGGTTAAAATTATCCGGCGTGATCCAGGACAAATTTGATAGAGCGTAGCGTCGCCATTCTATGGCAAGCTGCGGGCTGACTGTATCGAAGAACCGGGATACGATGGCCGCCTTTCTCGCCCAGTTGTGCTTCGCCAGCGGAAAATCCCGATGCTCGAATGCGACCTTCTGCGCGAACCGGGGCAAAATCCGGCGGTCCAGCATTTCGCGGAAATGCGCGGAATCCGGGCACTGCAGATCTTCGTAAATCACAGCCCGAACGGCGCTATTCGGATTGCCTTCTATCAAGGCGCCTCCGGACCGAACGGCGCGAGTGCGGACGCCGCGAGATTCATATCCGCAGCGGCTGTTGGAGCGAGAACGTCAGGCGCGTCTCCGATGGAATGAATACCCGCTGCCCCTTGGTCATCACTTGCGCAGCCGTGCCGACTCCGGCGCCTGAAACCGCGCCTATCGCCGCGCCTTTGCCGCCACCCGCGATCCCGCCGACGATTGCGCCGAGGGCCGTCAAACCGCCGACAACGACGCCGGTGCGCTTTAAGCGGGAATCGCTCGCCTGCGAAACCTCCTGAGTGTCGATATCGACCGTGCGTCCATTCACTGTGATCGATTGCAGATCGAGCGTCAGGATGGTCTTGCCCTCAAGCTTCCCAGACTGTTTGTCATCCACGAGCTTAGCCACAACATCGGCGCCGCGCGGCACAACGGCCTCGCCATTGATCGTGAGCGGTTCGTCGAGACTGGCGCGATAAGTCTGGCCCAGCGTGTCTTTCTGCGAATCGACGGCGTCGATCAGGCGCACGGTTACGGTAGTTCCCGCAGGAAACTCGATCCTTCCGGGTGCAGGCGCTGCCGGCGCCGCAGGAGGAACCGGGCTATCAGGCGCTGCAGCGCTCCTCAGCGTCTCGCGGGGAGGCGCTGGAGGCGAGGGCGGTGATTCGGGCGCCGGAGGCGTGGCCGGCGCAGGAGGCGCAACCGCGGTTGGAGCCTGCATGCTCTCGACGGACCCAAACTCGACGCGACTGACGTCGGCAACCGAAAACGTTTGGACGCGGTCACCCACCGCCATCCGGATCTGGCGCGCATCTCCGCCCAGATAGGATCCTGAAATATTGCGACCATCCTTCAGCGTGATCGTATCGGCGTAAGCGACAGCAAGCGTCCCGATTACAATCGTCGCCAGGGTGCGAACGAACATGGAGACCTCCGCAGTGTAATGAGTCAATTTTACTATGGGGTTAAAATGCCGAATGCCGTGACTACACAACTCGATAGGAGTACAGCAAAGCTTTCACGTGTTCCCCAGTCTTTCGAATCGGCTGCCCCGTCGCAGAGTTCGCACATACCTCCCCACATCAGGTAGGTCAGTGCGGTCCGCCCGCATTCCTGCGAAGCTTTGCATTGCATTCCGCCGTTCCTCGAGCTTGCCCAAATACCACTCCCGAAGAGCCTGCCGGATGAGTTCCGAAATCGTATTTCCCTGGCTTCGCGCGAGAGTGTGGAGCGCCTTCCATAAATCATCATTGAGATAAACTTGGGTGCGCTTCATGATGTATAGGACGCATGGTTGCTAGAGCGAGTTGCCTACGACCTTTTCAAAAAAATCGAGCGATTCCCGCGCGCACGTGTCCCAGCGAAAGTGCGCCGAGGCCCGGGCGCGCCCGGCCTTTCCAATTCGCGCCCGCGCAGAGGGCGACAGGAGCACCGTGGTAAGCGCCGCGCGAATATCAGCTTCGCTCCTCGGATCGGCGCAAATGCCGCCATCTCCGACGATCTCCGGAAGGCACGACGTCGTGGAGGTGATCACCGGTACGCCGGCCGCCATCGCCTGGGCGGCGGGAAATCCGAAACCTTCGTACAACGAAACGTACGCAAAAGCCGTGGCCCCGGCAGTCAGCGCGGGGATATCGGCCTCGGCTACGTACCCCAGATAGCGCACACCTTTCACCACGCCGGACTGCAGCCGCGCCATTGTATGTTCCGCCCGCCAGCCGGCCGGGCCCGCGATCAGCAATTCGAATTGTTCACGGATTTCCGGATTCAACCCGGCCCATGCATCCAGCAGGGCATCGATGTTTTTCCGCGGCTCGATGGTCCCGAGACACAACACGTACGGCCGGCCGCCCTGGCGAGGGGCGGCACCGAAAAAACGTTCGTCGACGCCCGAATAGATCGTCCGGATGCGTTCGGGCGCGATGCCGAGCACGCGGATAGCGTCCTGGCGCGTATTTTCGGAGACCGCGATGAGCCCGGCGGCGCGTTTCAGGACCCCGTCTGCGAACTCCCGATCGGCGCGCACGTTCGCCTCCGTATGCAGATCCGGCATGAGCCAGCAGGTCAGGTCATGGATCGTGGCGGTCGCTTTCACCCGGCGCGGGAAGACGCGGACCTGGTTGGATGCATGAAATACGGCCGAGCCCGCGCACATCGCATCCAGGACGAAGCTTCCGCCCCAATTCGTGGCGAACAATGCCGCCAGGCGAGGCAGCGTGGCGGTCCGGCTCAGGATGGATCGCTCATGGTCCAGATCCCCGATCTCGTTCAGAAAGGGATATGCGCGAATCCCGTAGCTGCCGGCGATGTCTCGCAGGCTGCGGAGCCAGTGCCAAGTGTAACTCTTGATGCCGGCGCTGCGCAGCAGCAACGAAGTTGCGTCGATGGTGATGCGCACGAAAAGCTCAGTGGTTCACGAACAAGTATTTCCCGCCGCTCTCGGCCACCTGGCGCAACGCCGCTCCTGCGGTCAGGCCCGCGATCCGCGGTACCGATGGCTTCTCCACCAGAATGTAGTACCGCGCCGGCGTGGCCCACAACCGTTTAAAATCTTTGTCGTTGAGGAATACTCCATCCGGCGCCTCGGGATCGTTGGACCCATACTCCAGATTGTTGACGCGGCCGTTCAGCAGCAGAGCATTACGGTTCGTATAGAAAATCACCGACGACCACGTGTAGTACTGATCGTCCAGAATCAGCTTGCCCGGCGGCGCTGCCATCAGTGCGTTCGCCAGTTGCCGCGATCCCAGGTACGGATCGAAGACGACCATCGCCAGCCGCGCTGCGTGAATGAATAGCACCATCATCGTGGCAATGCCCAGCGCGGCGCGGAGCCCGGACCATCTCCAGCTAGTGACCGCTCCGATCAGGAACGCCACGCCCGCCAACGCAAGCGGCAGCCGCAGGTACGCGAACGATCGCAGCGTGAGGTCGCCCATGTGCCCCAGCGACAGCGTATACAAATCGGGATTCTGCGTCAGGGCATTCGAGATATCGCCGGGGGCGGGCAGCCCGTGCACCGCCACCAGGATTCCGGCGATCACCATCGCCGCCGCGCCAGCAAGCACCGCCAATACGCGACGCCCGTATCCGATCCAGCGATCCTCGGAATCGAGCGCGGCGCCGAGCAGGAGGGCCAGCGCCGGATACGCCGGCATCGAATAGTATTCCTGTGTCGACGAAAACGTGAAGAAAACGAGGATGAACCCCGCCCAGCACAGCGCCATCAGGCGCATCCGGCCGGCGCGATCCGTGGTCGACAGCCTGCGCAGTGACCGGAATGCAGCCGGGAAAAAGACGCTCCACGGGAACAGCCACAACAGGTGAAAAAGCCAGAAATAAAGCCGCGGCACAGTATTGTAATCGCGTGGATAACGCAGGTTCAGGAACCGCAGCAGGTGCTCGTTGATGAAGTAGAACCAGAAGAAACCGTGATAATGCCCCGGGCCGCTCTGCATCGACCAGTAGAAATAAGGCGGATTGCGGAGTGTCGCCAGTATGTGCCAGGGAGCTGCGATCGCCAGCGCGATGCCCGCGCCGCGGAACGGGTGCAGCCGTTGCCACACGCGACGATCCGTAAGCTGCTTGGTGAACGCCAGGTAGAGCCCAACCGCCGCTAAAGGAAACAAAGCAGCTATGAGGCCCTTTAACAAAAGACCGGCGCCGACCGAAGCAGCGAATATCAAGGACCACAGACCGGGGCGAGTCTCCTGCTCGTCGAGCGCGCGCAGAAAAGCCCACAGCGAAAGCGCAATGGTCAGCGTCAGTACGACATCCGGAATAAGAATGCGGGTAAATAAAAACAGCCCGACCGAGGTGGCCAGCGACAGCCCCGCATAAAGGCCCGCGCCGGGGGAAAATGCCCAGCGGCCCATTCGCGCAACAAGCCAGCAAAGAAGGACTGCGGATAGCGCAACCGGAATGCGCGCCGCCCAGTCGTGCACGCCGAACAGCTTGAAGCAGACGGCGATCATCCAATATTTGAGCGGCGACTTTTCAAGGTATTTAATGCCGTCCAGACGAGCGGTGACCCAATCGCCCGATTGCAGCATATTCCTGGAGATTTGAGCCTGAACGGCGTCAACGTCGTCCATCAGTGACGGCGGACTGATGCTACAACCGAAGAAGACGGCGACGGCGAAGATAATGACGATTAATTCGTAACGGAAACCGCACTGTATTCTTCGCGATTTTCCAGAGTCGATGACGGCGCCTGGACCTTCCAGCGCTGCATCCAGAGAAACAGGACGAGCAGACCCCATAAATGATAGCCGAGGTTAGCGCGCCGCTCCATGTGGTTGTGAATAAGCCGTTGAACTTCCCGCCAGCGGAAAAGTCCCGACTCTTCGACGTTGCGACGGCTTAAAACATCCATTATCAACGGTTTCAGGATTGT
>DASXAK010000113.1:0-16197 GCA_036406715.1 Bryobacteraceae bacterium
ATCGCCGTCCCATCGGATTTCAGAGAGTCGAACATCGAAACGAGAGTTAAACGTAGCGCCATAAAGCGATTCCAATGGCCTCGTAGATGAGGCTCAAACCATCGGGCGGCCGACAACGCACGGCGATAAGTCCGCGGGAAACCTCCCGTAGCCCGGCCGCCCCGCAACGCTATCTCTCCAACCTTCGCTCGATCTCACGCAGAAACTCGTCTTCTCTCTCGAGCCGTAGTGTCGCCGCCAGCCAGTAAAGCGGCAGGGGCGCCAACAGATCATCGCAGCCTTCGCACAGATTCACGACATCTTTCTCAGTGGTGATCAGCGCGGCCGCCCCTTTGCTCTGGAATTGTTCGGCGATGTTTCGCAACTCGTAAGGGCGATAGCGGTGATGGTCTTTGAACTCCAGCCAGTCCACCAACGGTACACCTGCGTGTTCAAGGGTTCGCCGGAACCCCTGCGGATTCCCCAGCCCGCAAAACGCCGCCGCTCGGTCAAACGGTACTTCATCGATAGGAAAGCGGCGGCCCGTGCGGTGCTCCACCCAGGCATCTGCTTCCAGCCGTGCGCAAAAGACCGGCGCGGAGACATTCCAGTGCCGCACTTGCTGCTCGATCGCGCAACCCAGGTCGCTGAACTCACTTCGCGTAATCACCACCAGATCGGCACGCGCCAGCCCCGATAGCGGCTCGCGCAGCCGGCCGATGGGAAACAGCGCGCCGCCGCCAAACGGGTTGAGCGCATCGAGCAGGACGATATCGACATCGCGCGCCAGCCGCCGGTGCTGGAAGCCGTCATCCATCAGCAGAATGTCCACCGCGAACTCTCCAAGAAGCCGGGTGGCCACTGTATACCGGTTGCGGCCGATCCCGACGGGCGCCAGTCCGGAGCGGATGAAAAGTTGCGGCTCGTCGCCGGTGCGGTCGGCGGCGATTTTGGCGCCAGGGGCGACGACCAGATCCTGTTCCGGCGACGCACGATCATAACCGCGCGTAAGGATGCCCGGCTTCTTACCGCATTGGTTCAGCGCGGCGGCGAGCCGCAGCACGCACGGAGTTTTACCGGTTCCACCCATCGTGAGGTTGCCGACACTGACCACCGGCACCTCGAGCCGCCGCTGCTGCTTCAGACCGCGAGCGGCGCGCCGGCGGGCGCCCCAGCCCCAGCAACGCGCCAGAGCCCAGGCGAACGCGTACCACGGCTGCGCGGGCCGGTAGCGCGGCAGACGCTCATCGTACAGCCGGCGGACGGCGGCGACTGCGCGTCCGGTTGCGCCGCGCCGCGCCTCGGCGCAGGCCAGCGCCCGGGCGCCAATCTCGCGCCCGAGTGCCGGTTCGCTGAGCAAACGATCCACAGCACCGGTCAGTTCGCCGGCCGACGAGATCTCGACCATGGCACCGGCTTGCCGGAAATCGTCGGCGATCGCCTGAAAATTTTCCATGTGCGGGCCCGCGATCACCGGCTTCGCAAAGAGCGCGGGCTCGAGGACGTTGTGGCCGCCCCGCGAGGCGAGCGTCCCGCCCATGAAGACGGCGTCCGCCAGTGCAAACAGACCGCCCAATTCGCCGATCGAATCGAGCAGCAGGACCGCCGGGAGCTCAACCGTGTCACCCGCCTGCAGACGCGAGCGCCGCAAGTAGCGGATGCCGGCGGCGTCCAATTTCTCGGACGCCCGGTCAAACCGCTGCGGATGCCGTGGCACCAGAATCAGGAGTAGCCGCGGATGCCGCTCCGTCAAGATCTGGAATGCCGCGATCACGGCGTCGTCTTCGTCCGGATCGCCGGCGGTCGCGGGTGGCATGGTGCTGGCGGCAATCCAAACGGCGGCGGGCCGTAACCGCTCGATCAAAGCCCGTACCGGGGAATCGGGAGGAGCCGGAGCCGCCGTGAAATCGTATTTGAGGTTTCCATTCATCGAGACGCGATCGGGCGCGGCCCCTAATCCGAAGAATCGCTCGCACATCGATTCGCTCTGCGCCAGAATTGCATCGACCAAAGGCAGCACGGCGCGAAAGAACCAGCGCAGCCTGCGGTACCGCGGCAGCGCCCGGTCGGAGATGCGGGCATTCACGATCATCAGCGCGGCGCCGGTGCGCTTGGTCTCACGAAACAGGTTGGGCCAGATTTCGGTTTCGGCGATGATCACCACTGAGGGCCGAATCGCTCGCAGCACGCGCCGAACCGCCCACACGGTGTCGACCGGCGCATAGAAGACGCCATGCGCCAGTACGGTCAATTTTTCGCGCGCCAGGGTCTGGCCGGCAGTTGTCGACGTCGACACAAAAATCCGGGTGCGCGGGAACTCCTGCCGCAGCCCGCGCAGGAATTGCAGGCAGGCAGTCACTTCCCCCACCGAAACTGCGTGCAACCAGATGGCGCCCGGACCGGTCTGTCTAAATGAATGCGAGAGGAACCCGAAGCGCTGCGGCAGAGAACGCCAATAGCCGCGGTTCGCCAGGCCGCGCAAAAGGAAATACAATAGCAGCCACGGCAGCCCAAACGCCTGAAGAACCCGGTAAAGGAGATAGATGCCTTTTCTTTTCAAACGTTTGGTTCTTTTTTTGAGTATAGCGGCGGCATTGGCGGCGGACAAGGAACCGCCCGCGTTCCGTGCCGAACCGGCCGCGAGTTATCCGCATCACCAAACCAACGACAAGGTCACAATCGCGGTGGACCCGTTTGTTTCGGGTGAGAAAGTCCAGGCCGCGTTTGGTAAGCTGAACCCGTATTCATTCGGCGTCCTGCCGGTGCTCGTGGTCATTCAAAACGACGGCGAAAAAGCCATCCGGCTGGACAGCGTCCACGCCGTCTATACCGGGCCGCAAGGCGATAAGGTCGATGCTACTCCCGCCAGCGAGGTCAAATATCTGCGCGGTCCGCGCCGGCCCGATGTAGTCCCCGGCCCGACTGGTGGCGTGAAGGTCGGGAAGGGGAAAAAGAATCCGCTCGCCGCGTGGGAGATTGAAGGCCGCGCCTTCGCCGCCAAAATGCTGCCTGCCAGCCAGGCGGCCAGCGGGTTCTTCTATTTTCAAACCGGCCTGCAGCGAGGCGCGACTCTTTACTTGAGCGGCCTGGCCGATGCGAAGTCGGGTCAGGAGCTGTTCTACTTCGAAATCCCCCTGGACGAATCGCACTAGCCGGAATGCGCCAATACGACATCGCCGTCATTGGCGCCGGCACGTTCGGATCGTGGACGGCGCGGCATCTAGGCCGCGCGGGGAAATCGGTGCTTCTGGCGGAAGCATGGGCGCCGGCGCATTCCCGCTCGAGTTCCGGCGGTGAAAGCCGGGTGATCCGGATGGGCTACGGCGCGGATGCCATCTATACTTCGATGGCGGTCCGCTCGCTCGCGCTTTGGCAAGATCTGTTTCGGCGAACGGGTCAACCTCTGTTCCACCGCACCGGCGTGCTGTGGATGGCGCGCGAAAGCGATCCGTATAGCGAAGCGAACCGCGCTACGCTGCACGCGTGCGGCGTGCCGATCGAGATTCTTCCCAGCGATGAGCTCGCCCGCCGGTATCCTCAGATGCGTGTGAGCGACTCGCGAGCGTTCGGCATTTTCGAGCCGGAAAGCGGCGCGCTGATGGCGCGGCGGGCGGTGGCCGCGGTAGTCGCGGACGCACTCAATCACGGAGTAACGTATGTCACGGAAGCGGTCCGGCCGCCGGATGGCCACACGCGAATCGAATCCCTGCCAACGGTTTCGGGAAACGCGATTCACGCAGGCGTCTATGTGTTCGCGTGCGGGCCGTGGCTGCCGAAGATTTTTCCGGACCTTTTGGGGCGCCGCATCAATCCGAGCCGCCAGGAAGTGTTCTTCTTCGCGCCGCCGGCCGGTGACGACCGCTTCGCCGCGTCCCGCCTTCCCGTTTGGATCGATTTCACGGACCCACGCGGCCCGTACGGATTTCCGGATCTCGAAGGCCGCGGCTTTAAGCTCGCCTTCGACCGGCACGGGCGGCCGTTCGATCCCGATGAAGGAGACCGGTGCGTGAGCGCCGAGAGCGTCTCGGATGCACGCCAGTTTCTCGCTGACCGCTTTCCTGCATTGCGGGATGCGCCGCTCGCGGAAAGCCGCGTGTGCCAGTACGAGAACACTTCGAACGGAGATTTCCTGATCGACCGCCACCCGGAAATGGAGAACGTATGGCTGGTGGGCGGCGGCTCAGGCCACGGCTTCAAACACGGGCCGGCAGTGGGCGAATATGTCTGCGCGCGCCTGCTGGACAATGGTCCCGTCGAGCCGCGGTTTTCCTTGGCGACCAAGCAACAAACGCAGCAACGTACGGTCTATTAACGCTCGTGATACACTCCGGTCATGCCGGACGTTCGCGAGGTGCGTGATGAGCCGCCGCCGTTTCTGGGGACGTGGCAGCGCGTCTATATCGCGGTTCTCGTTTATCTCAGCGTAATCATCACCGCGTGCTACGGCTTCACGCGGGCCTTTCAATGACGAGTCTCGACTGGCTCGTACTGTTTACCACACTCATCGTGATCGTCGGCTACGGCCTGTATCGCAGCCGCGGAAGCAACACGGTGGACCGCTTCCTGCTCGCCGGAAAGACCATGCCGTGGTACGCCATGGCGCTTTCCATCATGGCGACCCAGGCGAGCGCAGTCACCTTCATCTCCACCACGGGCCAGGCCTACGTGGACGGCATGCGATTCGTGCAGTTCTATTTCGGACTGCCGATCGCGATGGTCATCTTGTGCGCGACGGTGGTGCCGGTCTTTCACCGGGCCAAGGTCTTCACGGCCTATGAATACCTCGAGCAGCGGTTCGATTCCAAGACCCGCGCGCTGGCCACGATCATCTTTTTGTGCCAGCGCGGCCTCTCCTCCGGGTTCACTTTGTCCGCTTCGGCGATCGTTTTGTCGGTGATCCTGGGCTGGGAGCAACACACCACGATCGTCCTGATGGGTGCAGTTGTCATCGCCTACACGACAATGGGCGGCGTCAAAGCCGTGACATGGTCCGACGTACAGCAGATGATCATCATCTTCGCGGGTCTGGTGATCGCGCTGGTCACCGTGATTCGCCTGATGCCCGGCACGATTTCATTTCCCGATGCGCTCTACCTGGCGGGCGCGGCGGGCCGGCTCAACGCAGTCACCACCGATGTCGACTGGAACAATCAGTTCACGCTCTGGAGTGGTCTGATTGGCGGATCGTTTCTGTTCCTTTCGTATTTCGGCTGCGATCAGTCGCAGGTGCAGCGCTACCTAACGGGGAAATCCATCGCGCAAAGCCGGCTGAGCCTGATCTTCAATGCGGTGGCGAAAATCCCGATGCAATTCTTCATCCTGTTCATCGGAGCCATGGTGTTTGTTTTTCATTTGTTCGCGCCGCCGCCCCTGCTTTTCAATCGGGCGGAACTGGCAAGCATTCAGGGCACCAGCGCGTACCGTTCGGTGGAAGCACGATACAGCCGGGCGTTCGAGAGCCGCCGTGATGCGGCCATGACGCTGATCGAAGCGCATCATGCACGCGACGCCGCGCGGGAAGCGCAGCACGCAGCGGCTTTCCGGGCAGCGCAGGCGGAAGTCGACGGCGCCCGGGAGCAGGCTACCCAACTGGTGGAGGTCACCACCGGCAAGCCTGCCAGCGACACCAACTATATCTTCCTGTCATTCGTCACGAAGTACTTGCCGGCGGGCCTGGTGGGGCTGATCATCGCAGTCATCTTCGCCGCCACCATGTCGTCGAGCGCGGGTGAGATCAACTCGCTGGCTACCGTGACGATGGTCGACCTGTACCGCCGCTATTTCCATCGCGCCGCCAGCGACCATCATTATTTGAGGGCTTCGCGCGTAGCGACGATCTTCTGGGGCACGTTTGCGGTCATCTTCGCGGGTTGGGGGACGACGCTCGGATCGTTGATCGTCGCCGTCAATAAGGTCGGGTCTCTGTTCTATGGTTCTCTGCTTGGGGTCTTTGTGCTCGCCTTTTTCTTCCGGCGCGTCCGCGGCACCGCGGCGTTCTTTGGCATGCTCGCCGGCGAAGCCGCCATCTTCGCTGCCAACCGGCTCACCGACGTTTCGTTTCTCTGGTACAACGTGATCGGCTGCGTGGTGGTGGTCGCGGCCGCGCTGGTGATCACGCATTTTCGGCCGGAAGCGGCCTCGTAAGGATAGAGCCGCAAGTTGTGATGGCTCAAATAGCCATCTAAATATGGCATAATAGTATGGGCCAGCCTGATGAAAAAAACTCTGCATATCGACGATGATTTGTTTCGAGACGCGAAGGCGGCGTCCGGCGCCGCCACCGATACGGAAACCGTTCGTCTCGGACTCGAAGCCCTGGTCCGCCGGGCTGCGTACCAGCGCCTGCGCGCTCTTCTCGGCACCGAACCGAACGCGCGGGACGTGCCCCGGCGCCGCGAACAGCCGGCGGTTCAGCGAAAGCGGCGGTAATGGTTTTGGCTGACACATCGGTCTGGATCCGGTCCCTTTCGAACCGGCCGCCGTTCGTTGCAGGATTGCGAAAATTGCTTGATTTAGAAGAAGTGGCCGGGCACGAAATGGTTTACGGAGAACTTCTCGTCGGCGATCCCGGGGGTCGCAAGCAGCTACTGGCCGACTACCAGCAGCTTCACCAGGCAAGCGTAGTTCCTCATCGGGATGTGGTCGCATTCGTTCGCCATCGGCGTTTCTATGGCCGCGGCGTCGGCTGGATTGACATTCACCTGCTCGCGTCCGCGATGGTAAATCGGCTGGAGTTGTGGACGGCCGATCCGCGCCTCGCTACAGTCGCCAGCGAACTCGGCGTCAGCTATGAAATCCGAGACTAGAGACGGCTGCTCATCACGGTTCAACCGCCGATAAACGCTGATGAAGCGCAGATCGAGAATATGGAATTATCTGCGTCCATCGGCGGCGAGTTTAACTTCACAGCAGGTCCAGATCCTGGACCACTTCCCGCGATTCTTCCACCTTTAGCGTTTTGGCACCGTGGATGTCGGAGGCGCTGTCGGGCGGTTCGAGATCGAACGAACTCAGCACGAGGTAGCTGCCGGGCGCCAGATCGTCGAAGCGGTATTGTCCGCGGGTGTCGGCGCGGGTGACTTGAACTTCTTTGAGCAGCCGGTGCGCCGCCGGATCGAAAGCCTCGAGATAAACGGGCGCGCCCGCAGCAGGCCCGCGGCCGCTGCGGAGGACGGTGCCGCGCACCGATCCCGGCGTCGCGGAGAGCATGAACTGCAGCGGATCGATGTTGCCGTTGATCAGCAGTTCGTTCCATCCATCGGCGCGGGCTGCGCTGGCCACCTGTAGTCGTGGCCCCGAAAGGCTCGAGACGAAGTATCCGGGCGCCTCGAGCGCAAGCTCCCAGCGGCCGGGCAGGAAGGCAAGACGATCGGCCGAGAGCTCCAAGGTCTGCATCCTGCCGGTTCCGGCGAGGTCCTTGCGGCGCGCCAGCACGTGGACCGCGTGGTAGTCCACCGCCTTTCCCTGGAGGTCCTGGAAGACGAAATGTATCTGCGGCAGCGGGTGGAGGCTGAGCCGAATGTCGCTGCGGTCGCGGTTCAGCAGCAGCGGTTCATACGCAGCTTGGACACCGAGTTTCGGATCGGCGGAGGCCTGCGCATACAATTCGTACCGCCCCGGAGCCGCCGGCCGGAACCGGAAGTTGCCCGCGGCATCGGACATCGTATTCTCCGCGCCGGTATCAGAGACCAGAGTCACATTGATCGCAGCCGGCGGCACGACCTGGCCGCCCAGGGTCACCAGACGGCCGCCGATCGGGTGCAGATTGATGTCCGGAGTATCGCGATCGAGGTCGACATCCACGGCCGCCGCGTCATCAACGCGCAGCGTGTCCCGATGAAACGTCGGCAAGTAGCCGGTATCTTCGAACTGCCGGGCCGCGGTACGAACAAAATATCGTCCGGGCTCGAGTCCCGAAAGGCGATAGCGGCCACGGTCGTCCGTTCGGGCGCGGGCGGCGACTTGCAACGGCCGCGCAGTGCGATAAGCGACGATGTCGTGATCGCTCAGCCCGACTTCGTTTTCGTCGAATATCGCCCCTGTGATGGCGCCCAGCCGGGCGAGTCGAATGACGAGGTTGGCGGACCCGCCGGTTTCGACGACAACCGGCGCGCCCGGCGCCTTCCAGTGCTTTTGCCCATACTGCACGGTGGCAAAACCGGGGCGCGAGGCGGTGATGAGATAGGACCCCGCAGCCAGGTTGGAGAACTCGAATGCGCCGTAAGTATTGGTTCGACCCGACGCGCCCTCACCGGCCGTTCCGGGCAACGGCTCGAGCATGATCAGGGTGCGCACCAGTGGGCGCCCCGTTTGATTCTCGAACACAGTGCCCCGGATCGCGGCCGCGTGAACCACCCCGGAGGCCAAAGCCAACAGAACCCATTTCCGCATAGGGAATGACCGAAGAGAAATTATAAGTGGTAGAGCATGAGGTACACCACCACGCCGGTCACGCTGACGTAGAGCCAGACGGGCAGCGTCCAGCGCGCGATGCGGCGATGCTTGTCATAGCGCGCGGCACGGCCACGGCGGAGCGTGACGATGGCCAACACCGGTACGGTCGCCGCCAGCACGGTGTGGGTGGCCAGAATCGTCAGGTAAAGGCCGCGAATCGCTCCAGTCTTCTGAAACCGCACGCTTCCGACTTGCGCGTGATAGAGCAGATAACACACCAGGAACAGGCAGGAGACGACGAACGCCGTCTGCATTACCTTGCGGTGAGTGTCGATGCGCTTACGCCGGATGAGCGTATAGCCCCATACCAGCAGTACCGCCGCGGTGGCGTTCAAAAACGCGTTCACCGACGGAAGCCAGGCGATCATGAACGCTGCTGCTCCAGCCGGCGCGCATCGGCGATCAGGCGTTTGGGAAAATCGTCATCGCCGAATGCGTAGGTGCCGCGGAGGCGTCCCTCGCGGTCGACCAGGGCGAAGCGCGTGCTGTGGTCGAATTTTCCGTCCACGTAGTTCAGATGAAATGCATTCAGCCCGAGGTCGTTGAGGCGGCTCTGCTCTCCCGTCAGAAAGAACCAGCGGCCGGGCCGGGCCAGGAAATGCTTGGAGTACTCCGCCAGCACGGGCGGCGTATCGTGCGCCGGATCGACCGTGAACGAGACTAGCCGCACATCGGCGAGGTCGGCGGTCGCGGTCTGCACTTGCCGCATTCTCGAACTCATCATGGGGCAAGGGCCGGGACAGCTCGTATAGATGAAATCGGCCACCCAGATTTTGCCGTGCAGGGTCTGGCTGTAAAAAAGGGCGCCGTCCTGCGCGGTGAGCTGGAACGGCGGGATCTGTCCGAGGACGGGGAGAGGCGGGCCGCCGCCGCAGGCGGCAAAATACAAGGCCGCCAGGGCAACGGCGTTTTTCACGCGGCGCTCCGCGTACTCTTCTGCGCGGCCATCATGCCGCAAATCAAGAGCAGACCGACGCCGAAAGCCAGCGTCACTACCAAACTTTCCGCGGCGCCCGGGGTGGCATTCGGAACCCGCAGCGTATAATTCAGCAGGGAGATCGAATAGGTCAGCGGGTTCACCCACATCAGGCCTTTGACCCACCCGTGCGCCTCGGAGAGGGGAAAGAGAGCGCCCGAGACCATCCACATGGGCAGAAGCAGCAGGTTCATGATGGCGTGGAATCCTGCCGTGGAATCCATTTTCCACGCGATGACGAAACCGAGGCCCGTCAGAGTGAAGGAGATAAGGAATATCGCGCCGGCGACGTCGAGCACTTCACCGGTGTGAATGCTGACGCCCGCCAGTGGGGCGAACGCGAGGAAGATCAGACCTTGAATCCATGCCAAGGTCGCGGCGCCGAGAATCTTGCCCGCGACGAGGCTGGTACGGGGCGCGGGCGAGACGAGCATGGAGAGAAGAAAACCCTCGCGGCGGTCTTCGATGATCGAGATCGTCGAGAAGATCGCCGAGAACATGACAGTCAGGACTAAGGCTCCGGAGTAGAAGCGGCCGAGCGAGTTCGATCCGTAACCGATCAATAACCAGATGACCAGGGGAGAAGCGATGACGCCGAGCAGCCGGCTCTTCTGGCGCCAGAAACGAACCAGTTCGCGCTGCCAGAGCGTGGCGGCGGGAAGAACGAAGTTACTCAATGGAGGCTCCTGTCTCGCGGACGAACACATCTTCGAGCGTCGGCTTGTGCAGCCCGACGGAATCGATCGCTCCGGGAAATGCCTCCACCACCTCGGTGATGAAACGGTGCCCGTTTTCGATCTCCACGCGCACATGGCCGTTCATGACCTTGGGGGTGAGGCCGAAACGCTGCTCGATGCGCGCAGCCAGCGAGGCGGTATCGCCTGCTTCCAAAACCACGACGTCGCCGCCAATCCGCGACCGAAGCTCGGCGGGTGTGCCTTGCGCCACGATTTGGCCCTGATGCAGCAGCACCAGGCGGTCGCAGCGGTCGGCTTCTTCCAGAATGTGAGTGGTCAAGAGGATGGTGACACCCTCGTTCGTCCTCAGGTTCTCGACGTGGCGCGACAGATCGCGGCGCGCGGCAGGGTCGAGGCCGGTCGAGGCCTCATCCATGAGGAGCACCTGCGGCCGATGCAGGAGCGCCTTGGCAATCTCGACGCGCCGGCGGAGACCGCCCGAAAGGGTATCCACCAGATCCTTGCGGCGGTCGGCCAGGCCGAGTTGCTGCATGGCGTATTTCATTCGCTCGCGCAGCGTGGCGCCGCTCAGCCCGTGCAGGTGGCCCTGACTGCGCAAATTTTCCTCGACGGTGAGCGCTTTATCCAGACTCTGTGTCTGAAAGACCACCCCGACATGCCGCCGCACCTCGGCGGCTTCCTTCACCACGTCATGCCCGGCCAACACGGCACGGCCGCCGGACGGCACCATCATGGTCGAGAGAATACGAAACAGCGTCGACTTACCGCCGCCGTTCGGACCGAGAAGGCCGAAAATCTCGCCCTGCCGCACCTGAAAGCTGATGCCGGAAAGAGCCACGCGATCGCCGTAACGGTGAGTCAGGTTTTGAACTTCGATCACAGTCCTGGCCTGTCCAGGAGCATCAATCCGTAGATCAGCGGGAGGTATAACACGGAAGCGAGGAGAACGTGGCGGGCGCGAAGCAGGCTGCGCTCCAGCGCGACGCGGACACCCGAGTAGAGGAACCAGAGACCGAGGATTAATGCACCCACACCATAAACAATGCCAGACATCCCCATCAGGGCCGGCGTCAGGCTGACGGGAATCAATGCCATGCCGTACACAACGATCTGGCGTGCGGTCGAACGGCCATCGGGCTCGACCACCGGCAGCATGCGGATGCCGGCGCGCGCGTAATCGTCCTTGTACATCCAGGCAATCGAGTAGAAATGGGGGAACTGCCAGAGAAACAGGATCGCGCCTAACACCCAGGCTTCATGCGACAGCGTTCCGGCAGCGGCGGCGTAGCCGATGACCGGCGGCATAGCGCCCGGAATCGCGCCGACCGTGGTGGACCACCAGGTCCGCTGCTTGAGCGGAGTGTACAGGAAGAGATAGCTGGCCAAGGTGAAGAGACCGATGGCGGCCGACAGCAGATTCACTCCCAACCACAACTCGACGAAGCCCAGCACGGACAATCCCACGCCGAAAACCAGAGCGCGGCGGGCCGAGAGCCGTCCGGCCGGCAGCGGCCGATGCGCCGTGCGCCGCATGCGCCGGTCGGCCTCGCGCTCGTACCACTGGTTGAGCGCCGCGGTGCCGGAGGCGATCAGGCCCGTACCGAGAATCGTGTGAAACAGCGAGAGCAAATCGACGTTGCTTAGAAAAGTTCGCCAATCGGATGCGCGCGGCAGACCGAAAAAGTAGCCGATCGCCGTGCTCATCAGGATCAACCAGGTGATCCGAGGTTTCGTGAGTTCAACGTAATCGCGCATCTGACAGCAGGCGTGGCCTTGAGAAGAACCACCGGAACTTGTGCTGGGGTATTTCTATTGTAAACGTTTCCGGCCGGGTACGGGAACTCCGGTTTACGCTGGTAGGACGTGATGGTCCGCGCGGCAACGACGGTTGGCCGGCTGAAAACGGAAATTCGGGAATACCCGTTCCCGGAGATTCCGCCGGATGGCGGCATTCTGAAGATCGAAGCGGCCGGCGTATGCGGCAGCGACTGGCACTCCTACAACTCCGATCGGCCGGCGCGCATCATGGGTCATGAGAACGTCGGCCGAGTTTACCGGCTCGGGCCGGTGGCCGCCGCGCGCTGGGGGTTGAAGGAAGGCGACCGCGTGGCGCTCGAGGAATACCTGCCGTGCGGCCATTGCGAGCTTTGCCGGTCCGAGGAATATCGGCTCTGTGAGCAGACGGAGTCGCGGCGCCCGGGAACGCTGCGCTACGGGACGACGCCGGTTTCGGAAGCGCCCGGGTTGTGGGGTGGCTACAGCCAGTTTCAATATCTGCACCCGAACTCGGTCTTTCATCGCGTCCCCGACAGCGTTCCCGCCGAGCTGGCGGTGATGTGCTTGCCGCTCGGCAACGGCATCCAGTGGGCCTGCTTCGAGGGCGGCGCCGGGCCCGGCAAGACCCTGCTCATCCAAGGCCCCGGACAGCAAGGGCTCGCCTGCGTCGTGGCGGCCAAGGCCGCCGGCGCCGATTGCATTCTCGTGAGCGGCTTGCACCGCGACGAACCACGGCTGGAGGTAGCCCGGGCGCTTGGTGCCGATCATACGATCAACATCGAGCGGGAGGACCTCGACGCGCGAGTGCGCGCGCTCATGGGCGGCCGGGGCGTGGATCTGTCGATCGATACGGCGGGCGGAACCGATACGCTCACCAATGCGATTCGCCTGACGCGCAAGGGCGGGGCGGTGCTGTTCGCGGCGGCTCCTCCGGCGGCGGCGGTTGCACCGGGCGACCTGCTCGCAAACCGGCTGGTGCTGCGGCCGAGCCGCGGTCACAGCTTCGCCGCGGTCGAGCTGGCACTGCGTTACATTGCGTCCGGGCGCTTTCCGCTGGCGCGCATGGCGACGCATCGCTTCGGGCTCGAACAGGTCGACCTGGCCGTGCGCTCGGTCGGGGGGCAAGGAGCGCCGGGCGCCATTCATGTTACGGTGATGCCGTGGGAGTAGCGGCTAACCCGGCGCACCTCGTGGCCGTCCGCGATTTCTCGCCGGCGACGCTCGACGCCATCGCCGCGCATCTGGAAGTCTCCACCGATTTCGAACACCTGGTCTATCGCGAGGCCGAGCTGGACGCGATCTGGTCCCTCACCGGATTCGCGCTTGGGCAACGCGCCGACGCGGCGCTGGCCCGCTTGCATGAGACCTCGCACCGCGCGCATGATCTGGTAGGGGAGGGCCGGGCTCGGGAAGCAGCCGCGCTCCTGCGCTCGCTTCTTTGAGGAACCGATGCTGTCGCGCGAAGAAAACGACCGGCTGACGCACACGGGGGCGGGCACTCCAGCGGGCGAGTATTTCCGGCGGTACTGGTTGCCGGCGCTGCTGGCGAGCGAAGTGCCGGCTCCGGATTCGCCCCCGGTCCGCCTGCGCCTGCTAGGCGAAGATCTGATCGCTTTCCGCGATACAGACGGGCGCGTCGGATTGATCGACGAGTTCTGCCCGCACCGCCGGGCGAGTCTCTTCTGGGGACGCAACGAGGAGTGCGGCCTCCGCTGCGTGTATCACGGCTGGAAGTTCGACGTGAGCGGCGCGTGCGTCGATATGCCCAATGAGCCGCCGGAGTACGGCTTCGACAACAAAGTGCGCACGACGGCCTATCCGACGCGCGAATACGGCGGCATTGTGTGGGCTTACCTCGGCCCGCCGGAGCAGGTTCCGGAACTGCCGAAACTCGAGTGGGCGCGTGTTCCGCAGAGCCACCGGTATATTTCGAAGCGCCGCCAGGAGACCAACTATCTGCAGGCCATCGAGGGCGGCATCGATTCCAGCCATTCCAATTTTCTGCATGCGAGCGTGGAGGCGTTCCGGGTCACGGACGAGTACAGGGAGAAAGTCCGGAACAGCAGCAATCTGCGAGCGCGCTATCACCTGCTGGATAAATCGCCGCGATTTACGGTCAAGAAGACGGACTACGGCCTGGTAATCGCGGTGCGGCGCAACGCCGAAGAGGATACGTACTACTGGCGGCTGACGCAGTTTCTGCTCCCCAGCCATACCATCATTCCCTACCAGAAAGGCCTCTCGATTCACGGCCACTGCTGGGTGCCGCGCGACGACGAAACCTGCTGGGTCTGGACCACGAGCTGGAATCCCGGAGCGCCGCTCTCGGCTGAGGAGCGGGACGCGATTCGCGAGGAGACGTTCGTCCACGCCGCCGTGGACCCGGTCACCTTTCAACCTATTCGCAACAAAGGAAACGATTATCTGATCGACCGCACGCGGCAGCGGAGCGAATCGATGACGGGGATTCACGGCTTCGCCTCCCAGGACCAAGCCATCCAGGAGAGCATGGGCCCGGTTGTGGACCGGACGCGCGAGCGGTTGGGCACCAGCGATACCGCCATCATCGCGATGCGCCGGCTGCTGCTGAACGAAATCCGTGCGCTCGAGGAGGATCAGCGCCCGTTCGCCGCCCATCATGGCGATATCTACTGGGTGCGTTCCGCCTCGATGGTTCTCAAGCGCGACGTGCCGTTTGACGAGGGCTCCCGCGAGCTGACCGCGGCTTCGGTGTAGCTCCGGCTCGGAGCAGCCTGAGGTTACCAGCGCACTCCGGCGGGCGTGCTGCGCGGTATACTGAAGCCGGACTAGTATGGACAGGCCGCATTCCGCTCCGGAAAAGCGCGAACGGGAAGAACTGCTGTTGGAGCAGGTGCGGGAGGCGCAAAAAGCGTATTACGAGGCCGTCGCCGCCTACAAGGAAGCCATCGAGTACGCCCGGAAAGCCAGACCGAAAGTCGATGCCGACGGCCAGCAATCGTTGTATGCGGCCGGGCGGCTCGAAAACGAAGCGCTGGACAATTACCATCACGCCCTCAAGACCTATGTCGAGACGCTGATCGCGGAGCCCGCGGCTCCGGCTACCGCGCAGAACGGGACTGCCGATCTACTGACGCAGCGGGAACAGGAGGTCCTGAAGCTGGTGGCCGAAGGGCTTTCCAGCCGGAAGATCGCCGTGCAACTGGGCATCAGTTTTAAGACGGTGACCACGCATCGATACCGCATCATGGAAAAGCTGGCGATCCACGAGGTAGCCGGCCTGGTGAGGTATGCGCTTCGCAAGGGGCTGATCCAGCCCTGAACGGCGCGGCTTAGATTATTTCCGAATCGTCGCGGTTCTGAGGAACGGCCCCCCGCGTTATGAAATCGGAGTAATGTGTCAGCGCTTCGCGATACTTCTCGAAAGCGATTCGTAACGCATTCGCTCTCTGCACAATGCGCACTTGACCGTCGCTAAAAGGAATACCGCTGGGCGCATCCCTGACGACTTCGTCCAGAGCGTGCTGCATCTGATGAAAATCGGCCGTCGCCCGCTTCAAGTCTTCCTGAAGCCGATCGGCCAGGTCTCTCGCTTCTGATTCGGTCACCCGGAGCGATCATACCGCAATGCGGGGCGGGGCGCGAGTGCCTTCAGAACCCAAACCGTTGCGGATTGCGGCCGATGATCATCGCGGCGACCACTTTGGGTACATACTCGCGGGTTTCCAGGGGTAGGGCGCGGACGCGGTATAGGTACCAGAAGTTACGTTGCTTGATGGGGTCCGGAACCTTGTTAATAGCCTGTTTGACCTTGCCGGGCCCGACGTTATACGCAGCCAGCGCGAGCATGACGGAGCTGCCAGAGCCGAAATCGAGAATCAGCTCGCGAAGGTATTGGCAAGCCGCGCGTGTCGACTTCATCACGTTGATGCGCTCGTCCACTTCGCTGTTCACACGCAAGCCGAACGCCTTGGCGGTGACCGGCGTCAACTGCCAGAGTCCAGCAGCGCCGGCGCGTGAGCGGCCGGGTTCGAGGGCGCTTTCCACCAGAGGCACGTACGCCAGATCGGGCGGCAGATGTTGTTCGTCGAGCACTGCCCGCATGCTGGCGATCTTTCCCGCGGCGCTGCCGAGCGCCCGCGCAATCACAGGCCGGTTCGGTCCCTGGTACTGCTCGATGTGGTATTTCACGCGCGCAGTGAATTCGGGCGGAATGCTGTAGGTTTCAGCGCCGAATTCCGCCATCAGCCCGCGGATTTCGTCTGTCACAAAATCGTGTTCGTGATGGCCGATGCGATAAAGGAACGTATCCTGAACTTCTTTGCCGGCCTCAGC
>DASXAK010000114.1:0-3959 GCA_036406715.1 Bryobacteraceae bacterium
GGAGTACACGCGCGCGCACCAGGTTCCGATTCACCCCCTCTATGCGCGCGGATTTGCCAGCATCGGTTGCGCGCCGTGTACGCGAGCGATTGAACCGGGCGAGCCGGAGCGCGCCGGCCGGTGGTGGTGGGAGCAGGGCGGGCCGCGCGAGTGCGGCATTCACTTTACGCCCGATGGCTCGGTGCGACGGAACGCGCCTGCCGGTACTGATGCCTAAAGGCATACAGGATTTCAGCCCGATCTAGGCTACACTAGAGGGCTTGGATCTCGGTTCCCTTTGATCGATCTACATTCCCATACGAACGAATCGGACGGCACCTGTTCGCCCGGCGAGTTGGTTCAGGAGGCCGCGCGCGCCGGTGTGACCGTGCTCGGAATCACTGATCACGACACCTTCCGCGGCTTCGATCAGGCAGCACCCCTGGCAGACCAGGCCGGAATCGAAGCGGTCTGCGGAATCGAGCTGTCCACTAAGCTGCATGGCCAATCGGTGCACCTGCTGGGCTACTTTCTTGGAGACAACGGTCTCAAGAGTTTCCGCACGTGGGTGCTCGAGATGCAGGCGTCTCGCCGCGAGCGCAATGTGCGTCTGGCCGCGCGGCTGCGCGAACTGGGTTTTGACATCACCCTGGAAGAGGCGGAAAAGCGCGGCCGCGGCATGACGGGCCGGCCTCATTTTGCGCAGTTGATGGTCGAAAAAGGGTACGTCGCGAGTCTCCGCCAGGCGTTCGACGAGTACCTAGATGAATCGGCGAAGGGCTATGTCCACCGGATCGAACCGCAATTCTCAGCAGGTGTAGCGCGGATTCGCGAGGCGGGCGGCATTGCCTCGCTCGCGCATCCGGTTCGTGTCCGCGGCGATATTCCGGCGCTGCTGCCGGAGTTGTGCGAGGCCGGGCTCAATGCGATCGAGGCCTATCATAGCGACCACACGCCGCGCGACACCGAGCAGTACGTCGGATTGGCGGAGCGCTACGGATTAATGGTCACCGGCGGCTCGGATTTTCACGGCGCGGTGAAACCAGGCGTGCAGCTCGGCACCGGCTATAACGGCAATCTGCGGATTCCCACCGACCTGCTCGATCAGCTTAGAGAACGCGTGCGGTGACCTCGCCGGCTTTGAGGCGCGTTCCCGGTTGCGCGTAGTTCGCCCGAAGGATCGCGAGCGCCGCCACGCGGCCGCTCTGTAGAGAATGAATCGATGAAGTGATCTCGCCGGCGTCATTGCCGTCAGCGGCCAGCTTGGCGCCGGGCGCGAGAAGCTCCCCAGATTCGACGTCGAGCCGCGTCAGCAGCTTGTTCACGTGACCCTGCGCGCGAATGCGCTCGACGATCTCCTGGCCCACATAACAGCCTTTGGTGAAGCTCACCGCCTGCATCTGTTGGGTCTCTTGCGGGAGAGAAGTCTCGCGAATGTCTTCTCCGTAGCGCGGCTTTCCGTTTTCGATGCGGACGGTGCGCGCATCGTCTGCGGTTGCCGCGACCACGCCGGCGCTCTCGGCCAGACGGACCCATTCCGGGAATTGTTCTGTGGGGCCGATCACACGAAACCCGGGCTGCCCGGTGAGGCTTGCGTCCAAGGCATCGGCAAAAGCGTTCCGCAGCGCGGGCGCATTCGGCCCTTCGATGGCGATCGCTTTCGTCTTTTCGGTTACGTCTTCCAACTCCACCTGGTCGGCCACCTTGTACTTGAGAATCAACCCCGGCAGCTTCTCGCGCAGTTCCGGCTCGGTATCGATGAGGAAGTGCTCCGCGAAACAGAACAGATGCAGATCGGCCTGAATGCGCCCCTGCGGTGTAAGCACGAAGGCGTAGCAGCTCGAGCCCGGCGTTATTTTCCTGATCTCGTTGCTGGTGACATTGTGCAGATAGCGCGCGCGATCTCGCCCGCGCACCACAAACCGGCCGCGCGCGGAAAGATCGAGCCAGGCGGCGCCATTCCGCAAAGCCTCATAACCTTTGGTCATCAATTTCAGTTTAGGAGATACAGGGGAGCAGTCTTCAAGCTGCCCGCCAGGATTGGCTTCTGAGAAATCACCAGTAAAGCAACCGCAACCCGCGGACTGCCTCGAAGTGACGGTCGCGCGTTACGACACGGCAGCCGTGTTGCCGGGCTAAGGCTGCAATCCAGACGTCATTGCTCGGAATCGGCCGGCCCACGGCTTTGAGTTCCGACCGAAGCTCGGCGTAGCGGGAAGCAGTCTCCTTCTCGATTTCAAGTATTACGAACGCGGGTAGATGAGCCTTAAGCCAATCTTCATATCGTGCGCGATGACGCGACTGACGCACCCCGTATAGGTATTCGCCAAGCACAATCACTGGAAGGGCCAGGTCGATTTCAGATTCGAGAGCGTCTCGAAGAGACGCCTGTCCGTCGGCAAATGCCGAGAGGGCGTTTGTGTCGAGGATTATTGCCATTCTTCTGCATCGATCTTCTCGAACTCCGCCTCAATCAGGCGATCAATTCTGAGGTTCTCACGATGAAGTGATTTCAATCCGCCGAACGCCGCCTCCCAAGGCTTTGCATTCGGTACCGCGCTGGGACCGCGCCGAAGGCGCTCCGTTACTGCCTCCGTCAGAATCTGCTTGATGCTCCTTCCCTCTTCCGCGGCGGTGGATTTCAATTTTCGATACAAAGTGTCGGGCAGCTCGACGGTAGTCTTCACGGCTACCATTTTCCCATAAATATGCGCCCATCAGAGAATTCGCTGCGGATACGCGAGGATCAGGATGATGAGGACACCTGAGAGGAAGGCGCCGGTCATCTGGCGGGCGCGGCGGGGGTCGTTGGGCGCACGGGAGAATGCCCCGGCGAAAACGCGGGCTACCAAGAGGAGTCTCACGCCGGGGACGGCTTCACGGCGGGGGTGCCAATGAACGTTTTCGGCGTTAGACTGGGTGAAAACTTGTCTTCGGATTCTTTCTGTAACGGGGGGATCTATGCGCCTTGGAAACTCGGTAATGGCGGCGGCGCTGGCGGGCACGGCAATCTGCGCGTGGGTCCGACCGGCTGATGCTCAGTGGCTGAACTATCCCGAATCGCGGACTCCGCGCACCAGAGACGGCAAGCCGAATCTTTCGGCGCCCGCGCCGCGGATGCATGGCGGAAAACCAGACTTGTCCGGCGTATGGATGGCCGAGCCGACGCCGTTGAGCGAAATTGAGCAGGTGGTGCCACATTTCGGCGACATACAAATCGATGAGCGGGTCTCTTCCAAGTACATCCTGAATGTGCTCTGGGGCCTCAAGCCCGAAGAGGAGCCGTTGACGGCCGAAGGGGCGGCGGCCCTGCGCCGGTTTCGGCCGACCGATGCGACGCATCTTCACTGTCTGCCGGCGGGTCCGCCGTTCTCGATGTTCATTGCGCCATTCAAGATTCTCCAAACACCCGCAGAGATGGTGATCGTGTTCGAACTCCATGATCCTCCCCGCCAGATTTATCTCGATGGCCGGCCGCTACCCAAGGATCCGGAGCCGTCATGGATGGGATATTCGACCGCAAAATGGCAGCGTGACACGCTGATCGTCGACACTGATGGGTTCAATGGCAAGGCGGCGCTGGACGGTTTCGGTCATCCGCGCAGCGAGTCGATGCATATTACCGAGCGCTTTCACCGCCGTGATTTCGGCCATATGGATGTGGAGATGACCTTCGAGGACCCGAATTATTACACGCGTCCATTTACGGTCAAGGGCGGATTCAACCTCCTCCCCGACACCGATGTTCTCGAATACGTGTGTGGTGAAAACGAGAAGGACCGCGCACACGTGCGGAATTGATTTTAGTAGACCACGGCGGGGGCAGGCTTCGGATGAGCAGAGTACCAGTATCCGATTCGGCACACTTCGCGGAAGCCCGTTCGCTGATACATGGAGAACCCCATCCCTGATGAAATCAGAACGGCGTGAGCCTTCCTTCGCTCCTTCGCGAACCGAAGCACGTGAGCAATCAAAGCAGA
>DASXAK010000115.1:0-9123 GCA_036406715.1 Bryobacteraceae bacterium
CCCCAGCCCGGCCAGTTCGGCAACCTGGGACGGTACGCGCTCCACGGGCCCGGGCTGAGCCAGCTCGATTTCACGCTTCATAAGAAGTTCAATATCAATGAGAGGTGGAATCTTGAGTATCGCGCCGAGTTCTACAACATCCTGAACCGGGCGAACTTCGCAAATCCACCCGCAGTCCTGGCCACTGGATTGGGCACCGCCTTTCAACCGGGAACTCCGTACACGCCATCCATTGCGGGCGCGGCGTTCGGGGTGTACAACTCCACGGTCAGCAAGGATGTCGGGTTGGGCGCGCAACGACAAATCCAGATGTCGCTCCGCTTGAATTTTTAAAGACCAGGGAATGATGAATGGAAGGGCTGGCGATGCCGGCCCTTTTTTTATGGAAGATGGAAAGCCTGAATGGCTTTCTTCAGCGCGTCCGCTTCCTTTTTGGGCCAGACTTTCCCGCCCGAAGCATTGTACTCGCGCTGAAAGTTGTCCATCGCGGACACGAGGCGATTGAACTTGTCTTCAAACCGGCGGCGCTCGTCATCCGTGACGGCCTTGGCTTGTTCGGTTGCTGCTGAGGCCCGCGCCTCGATAACGGCCTGCGCGATTTCAATCCGTCTGGCGGAATCGGCTTGCGTTTGCAGCAGGCCCACCGCCATCCAACATGCAGCTAACACGTCGAACTCCAATTCGAGAGTAGATCACTGTAACCAAATTGTAAAGTAGCCAGCCGTTAATATCCGGGTGTCCCGCGTTCCCCGGTACTCTTGGCTACTTTTCCGCAGGAAAAGCGGCTATCGCACTGGTCAAGAGTTCCGCCACTTCCCGGTGGTGGCTCTGCAACGCCAGCGTCAACGCGGTGCTCCCATCGTCTTGCTTCGCGTTCACATCGGCCTTTGCCGCAAGCAGGGCTTGCACCACCTTCAAGTGGCCATTTGCCGACGCGACCATCAGCGCGGTTTTGCCGTCGTTCTCCCGTGCGTTTGCATTGGCATTTGCGCTGAGCAGCAGGCGCACCAAGTCGGTGCGACCGCTCGCCGACGCCAAGGTCAAGGCAGCATACTCGTCGCCAGTCCTGGCATTCACATCGGCGTTGGCAGCGAGGAGGGCCTGCACGACTCGCGCGTTCCCGCTTATCACTGCGGCCGTTAGTGCCGTGGGGCCCCTCGAGTATTGGAGAGCCGCCACGGCCGTCCTTCTCTGCCACGCCGCCGGGGCGATATTCACAATGGCGTGAGCGGCCAGCAGTGTCTGCACGATCGCCAGATGTCCGTCCGACGCGGCTTCCATCAAAGCCGTGGCGCCCGTTCCGTCGATCGCGTTGACATTGGCCCCTGCTGCCAATAGCGCCCGGACCACGGGAAGGTGATCTTCCCCCTGGTCATAGTGAATCGCTTCGAGCAAGGCCGTTCGGCCGGCAAGCAGCCGCGTGGCGTCGACATCGGCCTTCGCGGCTAGTAGCGCACGAACTACCTGTAAATGGTTGTTTCTGGAAGCCGAGATCAACGCCGTAAAGCCGCCGTCCCCCTTGGCGTTGACATCGGCTCCAGCGGCCAGCAGCGCGTCGACCACGGGCAGGTCACCACGTCCGGCCGCAGCAATGAGGTCGTCACTTTGCGCGTGGGCCAATATGCCCGCGAAGCCGAAGGCCATCAAGACAAGCACTACACCCGCCAAGCTCGGATCTCCGCAATCACGAAGCCGGGCAAAACTGCTTGGCTCCATGCCCGACAGAGTATCACGCAGGCTCGGCTCGATCGTCCCGGGCCAAAAGCGAGGCCGGACACGATGTCCGGGATCGCGGCGCAACTGCCTTCTTTTCAATGTGTACTTTTCCGGTTTCGGACATCGTGTCCGGGCGGGCAATCAGCAGCGTCTAGTGCGTCATCGCGTACATCACGTAGTTGATCGCGATCCGCATCCCGAGCGCTGAGAAACGTTCGGGATATACCGGGTTGTCGGCGTGCTCCCAGGAGTCGCCGAGGTCCATATTGAAGCAGATCGCTACCATCAGCCGCCCCCGATCGTCATAAATGCCGCGCCAGTGGGGTACTCTGCCATCCTTTTCGTAGATCCGGCCCGAATAAAGAAACTGCGCGCCAGGCACCTGGTAGCGGTCGTCCAGATCATAAACCGTGTGAAAGATAGCGTCGGCGTTATCGATCTCCACAATCGGCCGGTCCGGAAAGACTTTGCTCATGCTGGCCACGAACACCTGCCATTCGTCGGTGCCGTGGAAATCGTCGCACATGAAGAATCCGCCCCGGAGCAGGTATTCGCGGAATCCCTGCGCCTGCGCGTCGGTCAACTTCCAATGTCCGACCTCCACCCCGTACAGCCACGGCCAATCGTACTGTTCGCCGTCATCGAGATCCACCGGCTGTTCCACCGATCGCACATGCAGCCTCGTCAGCCGCCGGATGGCCTGTGTAACGTGGCGGTCGGAACGCGGATAGTCGATGGTCCAGTTCGAGGCGCCGGCCTTCCAGTTGGGGTTCGCGTAAAAACCGTAGTTGGGCATCGGAGGATACATCAACCTCGCAAACACCCATTCGGTCTTTTCATTCCAATCCGGAGGTTTCGGAAAATCGTCGTATTCGACGCCCGGGTATTCGCGGAACGGGCGCTGAAACGCATACACCACACCCGCGGTGAGCAGACAGCCGAGCACGACGAGGTGCGCTTTGCGGATCTTCATCCTGACTTCTACCATGATAACGGGCGCCGCGCCCGGCCGCCTTCGACAAACGGTTATCGAGGGTTATTAATTACTTCGCGTCGCGCCAGTTCTCGCCGACACCGACTTCGACCAGCAGCGGCGCGTTCAGCGCGGCAACGCCCTCCATCTCCTGCTTCACCATTCTTGAGACGGCCTCCACTTCCTCGGGCGGGCATTCGAACACGAGTTCGTCGTGCACTTGCAGCAGCATCAGGGCCCGGTGGCGCTCGCGTTCCAGGGCCGCGTCGATGCGCACCATCGCCAGCTTGATGAGGTCCGCGGCGGTCCCCTGCAGCGGCGAGTTCACGGCCGTGCGCTCCGCAAATCCGCGCGCGTTCGGGTTGCGGCTGTTGATATCGGGAATCGGCCGTTCCCGTCCGAACAGCGTGCGGGTCACGCCGCTCTTGCGCACCTCCGCGATAGTCTCATCGATGAAGCGCCGCACTCCCGCGTACCGCGCGAAGTAGTTCTTGATGTATTTTTCCGCTTCGGCCCGCGAGATCCCTAACTGCGCGGCGAGCCCGAACGCGCTGATGCCATACACAATCCCAAAGTTCACGGCTTTCGCGGCGCGGCGCGCGTCCGGAGTCACCATCAGCGGCGGCACACCCATCACCTCGGAAGCCGTGCGCGTGTGAATGTCCTCACCGGTCCGGAACGCTTCGGTCAGCAGCGGGTCGCCCGAGAAGTGCGCCAGCAGCCGCAGCTCGATCTGGGAATAGTCCGCCGACAGCAGCTTCCAGCCTTCCCGCGGCACAAAGGCCGCGCGGATTTCGCGGCCTAATTCGGTGCGGATCGGAATGTTCTGCAGGTTCGGGTTGGAAGACGAAAGCCGCCCTGTCGCCGCCCCGGTCTGATTGAAACTGGTGTGCACGCGCCCGGTCTGAGGATCGATCAAAGCGGGCAGCGCGTCGACATAAGTTCCCTTCAGCTTGGTGAGCTGGCGGTATTCCAGAACCTTGCGCACAATCTCGTGGTCGGCAGCCAAATCATCGAGGACGTCGGCCGCGGTCGAGATGACTTTACCCTTCCCGTATTTGACCGGCGCCGGCAGCTTCAGATCTTCGAATAGCACGCGGCCGAGTTGCTGGGGCGAGCTGATGTTGAACGTCTTGCCGGCCAGCGCATGGATGTCGGCCGTCAGCGCGGTGATCTGGGTTTCCATCATGCCGGAGAGACGGCCCAACTCATTCCGGTTAATCCGCACGCCCGCCTGCTCCATGCGCGCCAGCACCCGCGTCAGCGGCAGCTCGATGTCACCGTAAAGCTTGCCCAAGCCTCGCGCCTCCAGCGCCGGCGCCAGTTGCTGCCAGATCTCGAGCGTGATGTCGGCCCGCTGCTCGGGCGAAGGTCCCAGCTTGAGATCCAGCCGCCGCCGGGCCTGCTCTTCGAGCGGGCAACCCGAGGGGTCGGCATCGAGCAGGAACGCGTAGAGCATCACGTCGTGCTCAAAGCCGAGCGCCGCGATTCCCATGCGGTCCAACTCCAGAATCGCGCCCTTGGCGTCGCAGATGATCTTGGGAGCCGCTGCGTCTTCCAGCCAGGCTTTCAAGTGACCCAGGTTTTCCGACGTGACAGCACGCGCTTCGCCCGGCTGCCATGCGAGCCCGACCGTGTCCAGTGCAAACTCGCCTTCGGCCGATTTGGCGATCGCCACGGCCACCGGCTTGCCCGCCGGGAGCCACGCCTTCAACTCGGCGGGATCTTCGATCACCCGGTAATCGCGCGGCCGCGTGTCCTCTCCGGGACCGAGTTCTTTGAGCAGGCTGTAAAACTCCAGCTCTTTGTAGACGGCTTTCAGCAGCGGAACGTCGGACGGCTGGGCTTGCACGGCGTCGACGGAGAACTCAATGGGCACCTCGGTCTCAATCGTCGCCAGCCGCTTGCTCATCCGGATGCGCTCGCCGTTGTTCTGAAGACTCTCCCGATACATTTTGCGCTCGACCTCGCCGGCGCGCTCGAGTGCGCCCTCCACCGAACCGAACTTGGTGATCAGGTCGATAGCGCCCTTATCGCCGATGCCCGGCGCGCCGGGGATGTTGTCAATGGCATCACCTTTGAGCGCCAGCAGATCGGCGACTTTTTCCGGCCGGACCCCCATGAAGGCTTCAACTTTCACGGGGTCATACCATTCATCGTCTTTGGCCGGGTTGAGCATGGAAACCCGGTCGCTGACGAGCTGCAGCATATCCTTGTCGCTCGACACGATCACCACGTCGACGCCATTCCGCTCGGCCCGGCGGGCGATGGTGCCGATTACGTCGTCGGCTTCGAAGCCGCGATATTCGAGAATCGGGATCCGCATGGCGTCGAGCACCCGCCGCACGTACGGGATCTGTTCGCCGAGATCCGGCGGCATCTCGGTGCGGTTGGCCTTGTATTCGGCAAACTCCTGGAGACGGTGGGTCGGCTCGCTGCTCTCGAAGACCGCCGCAATGTACTCCGGGTCATGCTGCTTGGCGAGTTTTCGCAGCATGTTATTGAAAATATAGACTGCCTCGGTGGACAGACCCGTGCTGGTCCGCATGGGCGGCGCGCCGCTCCGCGCCCGGGCATGGTAGGCGCGGAAAATGAACCCGAACGTGTCAATCAAGAAAAGTCTCTTTTGGGGCACTCGGCTCATGATACAACCCCTGTTCCGGCAGAAGTCAGGTGCGATGCGCGTTCGCCACAAAGAAGCAGCAAAGTGTCCTATTTCGGCCACATATATTTTTGAGCAAATCGCATAAAATGAGTGGGTTGGAGTTGGGTTTCGAGTTGCAACGAAATGTTAACCATGTCGGAGAGCCTCGGTGAAATTTGAGAATACGGTACAACGGCCGGTAGAAGCCAGCGGGGTCGGACTCCATAGCGGAGTTCCAGTCCGGATCCGGATTTTGCCCGCGCCGGTATCGACAGGGATTGTATTCGTTCGCACGGATCTCGACAACTTTCCGATCCCCGCGAGTTGGCGTCACGTGGCGCGCGTGAGTTACGCGACGAGCTTGATGCGGCAAGGCGTGCTGCTCTCAACCACGGAGCATCTGCTGAGCGTGTTCTACTCGATGGGAATCGACAACGCGTTTGTCGAGATCGACAACCTCGAAGTGCCGATCCTCGACGGCAGCGGGCAGCCATTTGTGGAACTGCTGGCGGAGGCCGGCGTTCGGCAATATCGCCGTAAGCGGCGCTACCTGCGGATTCGGCGGCCGGTGTCGGTGGAAGATCGCGGCAAGCGGATCAGCATCCTGCCGGCCGAAAGTTTTCGCCTCACGTGCGAGACAGATTTCTCTCATCCGATGGTCGGGCAGCAGTCGCTCGAACTGGAAGTGACGCCGGCGCGCTATGCCGCCGAGATTGCGCCGGCCCGGACGTTCGGATTCGAATACGAACTCGGGCAAATGCGCGACATGGGGCTCATTCGCGGCGCCAGCCTGGAGAACGCGGTTTGTTTCACGCGTGACGGCGTGCTCAATCCCGGCGGCCTGCGGATGCCCGACGAATGCTGCCGGCACAAAGCGCTGGACCTGATCGGCGATCTGGCACTGCTCGGGCGGCCGCTGCTCGGACACGTAATCGCGGAGCGCGCGGGGCACGCGATGCACGCGGCGCTGGTGGCGCGGATCATGTCGGATCCGTCGCTGTATGAGATTCTCACCTTCGATCAGTTGGCTTCGAGGGTGACGCAGGCGCTGGTGTCGTAGAGAGCCGGCAGGCCGGAGACCTGCCCCACTTACTCCACTGTGAACGTTTGTTTGGTTTCGTAGGTCTGGTCGCCGACGGCGTCTTTGGCCTGCACGGTGATGGTGTAGGCGCCCGGGCGGATGTTGTTCTGCAGCGTGATGCCCATCGAAGCGGGGACGAAGCGCTTGGGATAAAACGATTCGCTCTGCTCGACAGCGGGTTCGGGCTGGGTCCAGAGCACCTTTCCGGATTCGGCAATCACAGAAGTGACGTAGCTGACATCGACCTTGTTTTTCGGGCCGTATTTGAAGCCGGTGATGTCGAACCGCGCCCAAACGCCCTCGCCGGGGCGGTACGCGGCCTTTTCGAGCGGGTGCGTATCCTCCTCGGAGCCAAAGAACTGGAAGTTGCGCACGATGAGGGTGTCGCTGGGAGCGACGTCGCGGCCCTTGACTTGAAACGGGAGGGAGGACTCGGCCGTGGTTTTCGCCACCAGATCCTCGACCTTGATCAGAATCTTGTAAGTGCCCGATCCGGCAAGCGGCGGCACCATGATCTCAGTCTGGATTTTCGGCATCCAGTCTTTGTCCTCCGGGGTGACCTCGTCCATGATGTCCTGGTGAAACGGCTCGGCGATCGGGACGCCTTTCGCGTCGACGGCGTCGACGGTATACGCGAGGTGAATTTTTTCTTCGGCGGTCTTCTGAAAGCCGCCCACGCGGCAGAAGAAGAAGAGAGTGTCGCCGGGAATATGTTCGAAGGTGGGAGGCAGGACGGCGCCGCCATCGCTATCGGAAATGACCGGCCGGACGACGGCGAGCGGCGCGGCGCAGAGCGGAGCGGCGAGGAAGAGAAAGAGAAACGGTCGCACGGCACACCCCAAGACCATTCTGAGAACGCGGCGCGAGAAAAGTCAAAGCCCGGAGGAGCGACGAACACAGCACGGTGCGCGCGGCGATTGGCTTTGGCGAGGTCGGCGGCGAACTGTCGGCCCGGAACCGGCTCAGCCTGCAGTTAACCTCCGTCCATTTCTTTTCAATATCATTACTAATCAGTTTCGAAACTGTTAAAATCGCGAGCGGAACGGAGCGCCGGTGTCGATCCGGCCCTTCCGACGAGTTGGCCGATGAAGACGTACTGCTTCGCGCTTCTCTTCGCCGCTACATCCTTCCTGGCGGGCTCCGAAGAACTGTCGAAAGCGCGAGTCGCGGTTTATTTCGACTACGAACAGCCACCGAGCGAGCACGCCGCCGCATTGATCCAGAGCGGCGTCGAAGCGATTCTTTCGCCGCTGGGATTCGACGTGCAATGGCGCCAGGCAGGCCCCGGAAACCAAGAGGTCTGGAGCGATCTCGCGTTTGTGTCGTTTCGAGGACGATGCGGCTTCGGCTCCCCGCCGTTCGGGAGATTTGTGCCGGGCGCACTCGGCTGGGCCGAAGCCATCCACGGCGAAATCCAACCGTTTGTGGAAATCGACTGCAGCCGGATCGGCGCCCTTCTGCAAACTCAATTGCCTTCGGCCCCAAAATCCGAGGCGCTGTTTGCGCGGGCCGTTGCTCGCGTCGTGTCGCATGAACTTTATCATGTTTTCGCAAACACGGACATCCACGGGGTCTCGGGCGTCGGAAGGGCAGAATTCACAGCTCGCGACCTGCTGTCGGGTGATTTCCGGTTCGAGGTCCAGCAAGCCCGCACTTTGCGGATGACCAGTGCAGAAGACGCTCAGCTCTTTCACCAGCCAGGAAAATGAGCGGTGGCGGCGGCGAAAAGGGCAGGTCGGAGACCTGCCCCACGGGTGACTACTTCTTTTGCTTGAAGCCGGCGGGGATGGCTACGTCGGCGGCGGTGGCGTCGGTCGCGACCTTCAGGACTTCGTGATTCATAGTCATGATCGTGGAGCGTCCGGGTGTCGTGTTGGCTTGCTGTTGTTGCTGTTGCTGCTGCTGGCGGTTGCGGATGGCGCGGCGGCCCAGTCCGCCGATTAGTCCGCCAACCGACGTCGGAACGCTCGAGCTGTCGTTCGTCTGCGCGCTCTGCTGTTGCTGCTGTTGTTTCTGGAGTTCTTCCGGGCTGGCTACCGCTTCCGTCGTCATGATCATCTGGATGGCGGTGCCGTCCATATTCACGTTCTCGACATTGAACTTGCCGATGGCTTGCGTCAGCATCGGGTACATCGCCGCCGCAGCGGCCATCTGATCGGCGGACGGCATGATCGCAAACGATGGCCCGTTCAGTTTCTCCTGGTAACGGCGGTCAAAATCGGCGATCTCTTTCAGAGCGGCGATCCGCGGCCCGAGCCACTGGTGCGTGGTCATCACCATGCCCCCGGCTTGCTCCAGCGGTTTATCTTTCTCATGCACGGTGATGGTCATCACGACTTCGCGGGTATCAAATCCGTTGATGTTTTTCTTTTGGCCGGTCTCTTTCAGGTCAAAATCGATCTGCATCTGCTTGGCATTAGGATCGGTGGGCTCGCTCTTGGGCGCAGACGAGGGCTCGCTTTTCTGCTGCTCGGCCTTGGCCCGCTGCTCTTGCTCCTCCAGTTGGCGCCGCAGATCGTCGAAGGTCATCACCTTATAACTTTTCGACTTGATGTCGAGGTCATATACCTTTTCTTCATCGAGGTCTATGATTCGGCCGGTGGTGTCATTCATCGTGAGCTTCCGGTTGCCCTTCACGACTACGGTATCGGTCACGCCTTCGCGCATGGCCTTGCCGCCAAACAGATTCATCATTCGGCCAAGCATTCC
>DASXAK010000116.1:0-43915 GCA_036406715.1 Bryobacteraceae bacterium
TGAGGTGAAAGATCTGCCATGCCGCATATCCGGAAACGGCGATCAATCCGGTGGTCATGACGGCGGTGAGCACGTGAAAGCGCCGCGAACTGTGGTTCAACGCGCGATCGAGCGTCTCCCGCATGATGGTCATGGTTTGCCCGGCGAGGCCATTGGCGCGCGCCTCGCGCGCCCGTTTCACGCCCTCCGTGAGGAGCGAATGATAGGAGCCGCGCGGGTAGGAGCCCGTTGGCGGCGACGAAATCACCGGTTCGGGGATGACGGCAGTCCGATCCAGATCGGCTTCGGCGGGTTCTTGCAATGCCAGCGACAGTTCCGGGCCCTGAGTGCCCAGCCGAATCGAGGCTTCGGGCTCGAGAGTCGATTCGGTAATTCGAGTACCGTCCAAGAATGTGCCATTGGTGCTTTCGAGATCGCGCACGCGGAACTCGGCGCGGCCATCGATTACCGAGCGCTCGATCACGGCATGGTGAAGGGAAACGGTGCCGGAATCAGGCCCCTGGATGACCAGATCGTTATCCGGAGCGCGGCCGATGCGCGCCGGGTCAGTGTGAATTTCGTAACATATCCGGACCGTCGCGCCCGGCCGCGAGACGAGCCATGCTTTCGGGCTTTCCGGAGTTTCGGAAGAACCCGGTAAGTTTGACACGCTTTCGGGGCTGGTTAGCGACGATTCTGCCATTCAACACCTGCGGCTTAAGTTGGGTGCAATCGAAGGACCAGGAACCGCTGGCTGGCGGGCGCGCCGTTAGCGGATTGACAATGCGGCGGCGCGTCCGATACTGTGGGTCCGCTTGAAAACCGGGCCGGAAACCGGGGTGCTGGACGCGCGCTCAGTGCGCCCGTCCGCTGTCCGCGGGTTTTGGAAACTAATCGCGATGGTGGCGGTTCCCACTGCCGTCTGGTTTCTGCCGTTCCCGCTAGAACCGAGAGCGCAGCACGCCATCGCCATCGCCGTGTTCATGATTTTCGGTTGGGCGACCGAAGCCATGGACCACGGGCTAACCGGCTTGATCGGCTGTTACCTGTTTTGGGTCTTGGGCGTCGCCCGATTCGATTTGGCGTTCAGCGGCTTCTCCGATGACACGCCGTGGTTCCTGCTGGGAGCGCTCCTGTTCGGCACGATGGCTGCGAAATCGGGGCTGGCGCGGCGCCTCGCCTATCTCGTCACCATCCGGATCGGCACGAGTTATTCGCGCCTGCTGCTGGCGTTAATCCTCTCCGATTTCCTGCTGACGTTTCTGATTCCTTCCGGCATGGCGCGCGTCGCCATCATGGCGGCCATCGCGATCGGGTTGATCGAAGCCTTCGGGCTCGGGGTGGGCAGCAACATCGGGCGCGGCATGTTTTTGATTCTGACCTACACGGCCGGGGTGTTCGACAAAACCATCATCGCCGGCGCCGCCTCGATTACCGGTCGCGGCATTATCGAAAACATTGGGCACACCGAAGTCTTATGGAGCCGCTGGCTGGTGGCGTATCTGCCGTCCGATCTCGCGACCATCCTGGTTGCGTGGCGGCTGACGTTGTGGCTGTACCCGCCGGAAAATGCTTCGCTGCCGGGCGGCATTCAGTTTCTACGAGCGGAACTGCGCAAATGCGGCCCGTGGACATCCATCGAGAAGAAAGCTTTCGCGCTGATGCTCATGGCAGTCGCTTTCTGGGCGACGGATTTCCTTCACCACATTTCGCCGTCGATGATCGGGCTGGGCATCGGCCTTCTCGGCGTTCTGCCGTTTTTGCACATCCTCGACCTCGAAGATTTCAAGAAGATCAATTTCCTGCAGCTCTTTTTTGTGGCGGCGGCCGTAAGCATGGGCAAAGTGCTGAGCGCGACGCCCGGGCTCGAGGTGCTGACCAGGATCCTGTTTGCGTGGATGCAGCCGCTGTTGAACCACGACGTGCTCGCTGCGTTCGTGCTGTACTGGACGGGCTTCGTCTATCACATCTTCCTGGCGAGCGAGATTTCAATGCTCGGCACGTCCACGCCGCTACTGATGCAGTTCGCCGCGGGACACGGTTTGAACCCGCTCAAGCTGGGCATGATCTGGGTGTTCGCGTCCGGCGGGAAGATCTTCGTCTACCAATCCGGCGTGTTGATCATCGGATACGCTTACGGCTATTTCCGATCGAAGGACATTCTTCGGTTGGGACTGCTGATGAGCGCGGTCGATTCCGTGCTGCTTCTGGTGGTGGTGCCGTTGTACTGGCCGTTGATCGGCATTCGGTAACGGGCAGGCCGCAGACCTGCGCCACAGAGTTGACAAGCTGAGTGCCGGCCGCGATCATGGCAATTTGCGGAAGAAAGCACCCGTCAAAACAGGGTCCCACCGCGTTCCTCTCACGCCTGAAACAACGGAATGGCGCAGACGCCTGCTGCCGGTAGGGGCGCTGTGGCTCTGCGCACTGGCGGCGTATTCGAACTCGTTTCGCACCGGACTGCCTTTCGACAATGACTGGGTGATCCAGCAGGACTCCCGAATCCAGGCGGCCACGTCGGAGAATCTGCGCCTGATCTTCACCGAAGATTACTCGTACAAAAATTCGAGCAGCGGCCTGTATCGCCCGCTGACCACGCTCTCGTACCTGGTGAATTACGCCGTCCTCGGCAACGGTTCTAATCCGCCCGCCTATCACTGGGTCAATTTCGCGCTGCATGCCATCAACATGACGCTGGTGTACTGGCTCGGACTGTTGCTGTTTCGGGAACTCACCGGCGGGCCTTTGGCCGCGCTCGCGCTGGCCGCGTTGTGGGGTCTGCATCCTCTGCTTACGGAATCGATCACCAATATCGTGGGCCGCGCCGACCTTCTGGCGGGCTTCGGGATTGTGGCCGGCCTGCACTTCCACATTCGCAGCACCGACAGCTCAGGGCCAGGCCGTGCGCGCTGGATCGCTCTATTTGTACTCGCGACGACCGTCGGAATGTTTTCCAAAGAGAACGCCATCGCAGTACTTGGAGTCATGGTGGCGTACGATGTGATTTTCCGCGCCGGCAGCCGGCCTGTGGCGGAACTGTGGCGCCGCTGCCGGCTTACCTATCTGGCCCTCATCGTTCCTTTCGGAATCTATTTTCTGCTTCGCGCGAGCGCGCTCGGCAAAACCGTCATTCCAGCGATTCCCTTCACGGACAACCAGCTGGTTGGTTCTTCCTTTTTCGCCAGCCGCTTGACCGCGGTAAAAGTTCTCGGCAAGTACCTGTGGCTGATGCTGTGGCCGGCAAACCTGTCCTGCGACTACTCCTTCAACCAGATTCCACTCTCGTCGATCGGCGATTGGAAGGCGTGGCTCGCGTTGGCTGTCTGCGCGGGGCTCGCCGGACTCGCCCTGTTCTTCTATCGCCGGCAGCGGACGATCAGCTTCTTCATTGCGCTGTTCTTCATTACGATTGCGCCGACCGCCAATCTCGTGTTGCTGATCGGCCCGACCATGGCCGAACGATTTATGTACGTCCCGGCCCTGGGTATTGCAGGATGTCTCGTCTGGCTGGTTCGCTCCGGATCGCAGCGCATCGGCATTCCATTCGCGGCTGTGATGGCTCTCTTGTGTGTGGCGTGCGGCGCGCGGACATTCGTGCGCAATTGGGATTGGCAGGACGAGCGCACTCTGTGGACCAGCGCCGCGAAAACAGCGCCGTCGAGCTACAAGGTCCAGGTTCACCTGGCCAGCGCTTTGGTGCAGCCCAGCGGCGAGGGGTTGGAGCAGGCGGTTGGCGCGATCGACCGGGCGCTCGCCATACTCGCTCCCGTTCCCGACCGTTTGAATGTGCCGCAGGCCTACTCGGTGGCGGGGTTTTTCTACCGCAGCCAGGGAGACGCTCTCGCGGCGAAGAACTCCAGCCCACAGAGCCAGAGCTGGTACGATAAGTCCCTCGACGCACTGCTGCACGGCGAGCGAGTGGACCGTGCGATCGCCCGCGAGGTTCGCAGCGAGAATGAGGCTCGCGGAATTCAGACCGCGGCCTCTGGCTGGTATCCGCTCTATCTGGAGCTCGGAGAGACCTATTTGCGGCTTTCGAACGTGCCTCAGGCCTTGTCGGCATTCGAATATGGGCGGGCGATCAACCCGATTCCGGAATTCTTCGAAGATATGTCGCGGGCGTACCTGTCAAATCGCGATACCGAGCGCGCCGAAATCACGCTGCTCGAAGGCGTGCTGGCGGGCGCGGACTCCTCGAAACTCGTTTCCGAGCTCGCGGCGGTTTATCGGGAGCGCGAACCGCAGAGCTGCGCCGTTCGGGACCAGAACGGCACGACCAGTCTGAATACGGGCTGCCCGGAGGTTCATCGTCAAGTCTGCGCAGCCGCGCGGAACCTCGCCGCGCTCTATCGCCGGATGCCGCAGATGGCTCTGGCGCAGGCGATCGAAGCCAGAGCCGTGCGCGAATTCGCCTGCGGCGACGCCGGGGCGCGGTGAAAATGCACGATGGCCACTTATCCGCCCAATACTCTCTGTGCCGCGTGGTAGCCGCACATTCCGTGCACGGCGCCGCCAGGAGGCGTCGATGAGGAACAGAGATACACGCCGTCGAGCGGCGTGCGATACAGCAACCGCGTCGAGCGGAGCAGAAACTGCTCGAAGTCCATGGCGCCGCCGTTGATATCGCCGCCGACCAGGTTGGCGTTACGCTTTTCGAGCGCGGCGGGCGTCAATGCATGCCGCGCCCGGATGTGAGAGCGAAACCCCGGCGCGAAGCGTTCGACCTGCGATTCGATCGCGTCCGTCAGGTCGGCCGTGGAACCGTTCGGCACATGACAGTAAGCCCAGGCCGTGTGTTGACCCTGCGGCGCGCGCGAGGGGTCGAACAGGGTGGGCTGCACCAGCAGGACGAACGGCGCGCCGGCGTGGCGCGCTTCCCATTCCGCGATCTCCGGAAGCGTTCCGCCGAGATGCACGGTGGCGGCGCGATAGCACTCCCGCGCTCGCCAGGGAATAGGGGCATCGAGCGCCCAATCGAGCTTGAACACACCAGGACCGTAGCGGTAATCGGCGAGCAGGCGGCGGTAACCGGGCGGCCAGCGGCCATCTCCCAACGCCAGCAATTGCCGCGGCGTCACGTCGCACAGAGTGATACCGGACTCCGGGAGAGCAGTGACCTGCGATTCGGTCTGGATCCGGGCGCCGGCTGCGCGCAGCCGTCCGGCGAGCGCGTCGCTGATGCGCTGCGCGCCGCCTTTCGGAATCGGCCAGCCCACCGCGTGCGCCGCAATCGCCAGCACCAGCCCGATCGCTCCGCTCGGAATCGATTCCAGCGGCACCGCGGACTGCGCCGCGATCCCCGCGAACAAAGCCCGCGCGCGTACTCCCTGGAATCTCGATTCGGCCAGTCCAGACGCCGGCCGAGCCGCTGACATACCGAAGCGCGCCAAACGAAAAGGCGCATGCGGGAACCGGAACGGAGGCCCGAGCACATCATGCCGCAGCCGCGGCCAGCTTTCGACCAGCGGTTCGAAGAGCCGCTGCCACGCCGCGCCATCCGGACCGAGACTGGCGCCGGTCGCATCGAGTGAACGCTCCAGCACGACGGCGGTCCCGTCGTCCAACGGATGCGCCACTGGCGCGTCCGAATGAATCCATTCGAGCCCGTACTCGCCGAGCCCGTAGCGTTCAAAGCAGGGCGAGCTGACGGCCAGCGGATGCACGGCGCTGCAGACGTCGTGCTGAAAGCCCGGCAGCGTCAACTCCTCAGTCCGGGCGCCGCCTCCAACCTGCGGCTCGGCCTCGTGCAGCGTTACGTCGAAGCCGCCTAACGCCAGTTCGATCGCCGCCGCCAGACCGTTCGGCCCAGCACCGATCACCGTCGCTCGTGTTTTCGCGAAACCTGCCAACGTCGGCTATTGTAAAGGAGATGATGAAGAAACGGCTGGGCAACAGCGACATGGAATTGACGCCTATCGGCATCGGGGCATGGGCGATGGGCGGAGGCGGTTGGGCGTTCGCGTGGGGACCGCAGGATGACGCGCAATCAATCGCCGCGATCCAGGCCGCGCTCGATCGCGGCGTCAACTGGATCGACACCGCGGCGATCTATGGGCTCGGACATTCCGAGGAAGTGGTCGCGCGCGCGTTGAGCGGCCGCGCCGGCAGGCCGCACGTCTTTACGAAATGCGCGCTGGTTTGGAACGCACAGCGCGAGATTAGCCGATCGCTGAAAGCGGACTCGATCCGCCGCGAGTGCGAGACGAGTCTCAAACGCCTCAAGGTCGAGACGATTGACCTTTACCAGATCCACTGGCCGGATCCCGACCCGGATCTCGAAGAGGGATGGAAGACGCTCGCCCAGCTTCAAAAGGAAGGCAAGGTGCGCTGGCTCGGCGTGTCCAATTTCAACGTGGCGCAGATGGAGCGCTGCCGCAAAATCGCGCCGATCACGTCTCTGCAGCCGCCGTACTCGGCCATCTCGCCGGAAGTGGAAAACGAGATTCTGCCCTATTGCCAACAACACGGCATTGGCGTGATTGTGTATTCGCCGATGAAGTCGGGCCTGCTCACCGGCGCGATGACGCGCGAGCGGATCGCCAATTTCCCGCAAGACGACTTCCGGCGGAAGGCGCTCAACTTTCAGGAGCCGCACCTCACGCGCAATCTCGAATTGGCGGAGTTGATGAAACAGATCGGCGCGCGGCATGGACGGACGGCGGGCGAGGTGGCGATCGCGTGGACGCTCCGCCACCCGGCGGTGACTGCCGCGATTGTCGGCATGCGTTCCTCCGAGCAGGTGAGCGGCGTAATCGGAGCGATGGAGTTCCGGCTCAGCGAGCAGGAAATTCAGGAGATCGCCGACTTCCGCCAGGGCCAGCTGGCCCGGTCCGCCAGTTAGCGCCAGACTTACTTAAGGCCCCACTGGGCCAGCAGAAACGCTTCGACATCCACCTGCTGCGCCACGCGTTCGCCTAGCGCCGTCCCAATCCCGTGGCCGGACGTGCTGCTGGTCAGCAGCAGAACCGGTTGCTTCGTTCCCGATGCCTGCAACCGCGCGGTCATCTTGCGCGAGTTCGCGGGATCGACTCGCGGATCGTTCGCGCCCGTTTGAAACAGGATCGCCGGATATTGCACGCCGTCGCGCACGTGGTGATAGGGCGAATAGGCATACAACGCGCGAAATTGGTCCGATTCCTTGACGGTTCCGTACTCCGTCACGTTGAAAGCGCCGTTCGGCGACAACTCGACCCGCAGCATGTCGTAGATGCCGACGTGCGACACCACGGCACGAAACAGTTCCGGATGCTGTGTGAGTTGCGCGCCCATCAGCAGCCCGCCATTGCTTCCGCCTTCAATCGCGAGGCGAGCGGGCGTGGTGTAGTTGTGCTCGATGAGCCACTGCGCGCACGCGGCAAAATCGTCGAAGACATTCTGCTTCCTCGTTAGATTTCCCGCCCGATGCCACGCTTCGCCGAACTCGCCGCCGCCACGAAGATTGGCCAGCACATACACGACCCCGCGATCGAACAATGGCCGCAGTTGCGGCTGAAAACTCGGCTTGAGGCTGATGTTGTAGCCGCCGTAGCCGTACAGCAGAACCGGATTTGCTCGATCGAGCTTCGTGCCTTTCCGCCGCAAGATGCTCATGGGCACCGCGGTTCCGTCCTTCGAGGTGGCTGTCTCGCGAATCACTTCGATGTCGCTGAAATCGGCTTCCGTGGTTTCGCGCAGAGCCGTGGGTTCCACCTTCCCCGCGCCGGCGTCGAACCGGTACCACGCGCGCGGCTGTGTGAAACTGACGGTTTGAAAGATCAGCCGGCCCGCCGGGTCCTGTGCCAGTTCCAGCACGCTGGAGACCGGCGGCAGCGGCACCAGCTTCTCAAAGCGCCCGCCGCGATCGAACATACGGATCTGGGACGGCCCGCCTACCAGATCAGCGACGAACAGATGCTGCCGGCCCATCAGAAAGTCTTCGATTACGACCTTCGATTCGGAAACCACGGTTTGCGCGTGCGACACGTCCGGCGCGTCCAGCCGGACCTTAATCAGCTTGCCCATGGGCGCATTTTGAAGCGACCGCAGGTACAGCCAGCCATCGTTACCAAATTCGCCCTGCGTGATCTGGTCGGCATAGGTTGCAATCTTCGCCCACGGCTTGCCGGGCGCCAGCAGGAACAATTGGAACTCTCCGCCATCGCCATTGGCCACGGTAGCCAGCGTGTAGCGCCCATCCTCGGAAGATTTGACCGCAATTTCGGCGATGCGCGGGAAGTCTTTGCCGAGCGAATAGGTGTCCTGTGCGATGTCTGAGCCGAGCCGATGAAACCAGAGCTGCTGAAAGAAGCCGAGGTCGGCCGGCGCGCGCTCGCCGGAGCGAGGATACCGTGTGTAGTAGAACCCGGAGCTATCGGCATTCCATGCCACGCTGCCGCCGGCTGTTCCGCCATTCACACGCTCGATGAAATCGGGCAGCGCCTTGCCGGTCGCCGTTTCATACACCCGCAGATCTCCGCTCTCGCTGCCGCCTTTGGAAAGCGAGACCGCGACATACCGGCCGTCGGTCGAAGGCACAAAGAAATCGACGGCCGTATGCCCGCTCGGGTCGAGCGCGCTGGGGTCGACAATCACGTGCGCGGCCGCGGGGTCATTCAGGCTCTGGAGTGAAACCACCATCGCCTGCTGTTTGGGAGGCTGCGTTAGAAACCCGAAGATAGTGCCGCGGCGGACCGTGAGTCCGCTATAGCGCGGCGAGGGATGGGTCATCAGCTTCTGCAATTCAACCCCGAGCTCGCGCCGCCCGGGCAGCCCATCGAGATACTGCCGGGCGTACGTGTTTTGCGCTTCGGTCCACTTGTGGACCTCGGGGCTCGAACCAGCTTCGAGCCAGCGGTAGTCGTCGGTCACGGTGACGCCGTGATACACGTCGCGCACCGGATTTTTGGGCGAGGGCGGAGGCGCATCGGCCGCTGAAACCAGGCTCGACAGGAAAAGCGCCAGCGAGGCGCCGATCAAGAAGTAGTGAACCGGCATAGACTCAAAAGAGAATAGACGAAAGCCAGGCTCCTTTCGGCTCGTTGTAAAGTCCCAGACTCATCAAGGTCATAGGCTGAACCACCCGCAACCCCGATTCCAGACACCATCGGAACAGCGCCGCATTCCGTGTAGGAATGAGGAATCCGGGCCCGCCGAACTCCTCAACCGCCGCGATCAGCGCCTGCACGTCAAGATTCGACTCCCCCACCGTGTGCCCGAAAAAAGCCAGCGCGCTCGTGTAGCCGGTGATCCGCCCACCGCGCTCCACGACGCGGGCAGAGCCTTCGCGAATCGCTTCGGCGACATCTCCCGCCCGGTCATGCCCGTGCACCTCGCGGCAAACGGCGCTGCACGCATCGAGATCCGTTTCGCGCGCGGCGCGGACGCGGCAGCCTTCGAAGCGCGTCCCGGGCGGCGTCCCTTGCATGCAGGCCAGCGGCTCCCGGGTGTCGAAGCCGAGCTTCGTGTACAGTGACAGCGACCGGTTATGAAACGCCGCCTGCACCAGCCGCACACCGGCAAATCGGCGCTCGCGCGCCCGCTCCAACACGGCATCCATCAGCGCCCGGCCTACCCTGGCATTCTGAACCGTCGGGTCGACCGTGATCGGCCCGATCCCTGCAATGGCCGATCGCTCATCCATGCAATTGCTTCCGGCCACGCGTCCATCGTGTTCCGCGACTACACAATAGAACCCCGGGTGAGAGAAGTTTCGGGAAATTAGCCCGACCGCCCTCCCGGGCTCGGGCAAATCCGGCGGAAATCCGTGAGCGGCATTGATGGCCGCGAAGGCTTCATAGCAGATGCGTCCGCACTCTGGCGCATCTTCCGGTTTCGCGCGCCGTACGGAGATAGAAGGAAGGACCCGTGCAGTGGACATGGGGATACTTCAAATTATAGGTCCATCTGTGGGGCAGGTCTCCGACCTGCCCGATCACTCAAATGCGCAAACTACCAATGTGGCGTCGTCTTGCAGCGTGCCGCCGGTGAACTCCTCGAGAGTGTCCATGATCTTCCGCCGCAATCCGGCTGCGTCCGTCTCGCGATATCTGGCGGCCAGATCGATGAGCCTCTGCTCGCCGAACTCGATGCCGGCGCGATTCTCCGCTTCCACGATTCCGTCGGTGAACAGCAGCAGCCGGTCGCCGGGCCGTAGCTCGATTTCCGCCTGTTCGTACACGTATTCCGGAAATACCCCCATCAGCGCACCGCCCGTGCGAAGCCACTCCGCCTCTCCATTGGCGTGGACCAACACGGGGGCATTGTGTCCGGCATTGGTGTACGTAAGGCGCCGGCCGTTGAGTGTGCCGTAGAACAGCGTGATGAACTTGTTGGAGGCGAGGTTGGGGCAGACCATCCGGTTGACGCGGCCGGTCAGCGAGGCCGGAGAGTCGGCGTCCGGCGCGAGTGCGCGTACGGTAGCCTGCAGATTGGACATCAGTAACGCAGCCGGCACGCCTTTGCCCGCCACATCGCCAACGGCGAGGCCGAGCCGATCGCCGGAGAGCGGGATGAGATCCAGGTAGTCGCCGCTCACGCCTCGGGCAGGAGTCCAGCCGACGGCAATGTCACAACCGGGGATGCTCGGAATCTTGTTCGGCAGCAGTCCCTGTTGCGTGCGGATGGCGTCGCGAAGCTCTTCGCGCCTCCGCGCGCCCGCCGGCGAGCGCCGCCACCTGTGTTCGCGCAGCATCGACAACAAGTGCGCGTTGTCCCAAGGCTTCTCGATGAAATCGCGGGCTCCGCGCCGCATCGCTTCGACCGCGACCGGTACGCTGGCCCATGCCGTCATGACCACCACCGGCAGGCCGGAATCGAGCTTCCGGATGCGTCCCAGCAGGTCAAGCCCTTCCTGGCCGGACGTGGTGTCACGCGCGTAGTTGAGATCCATGAGCACGAGATCGAATTCGTGCGCCGCGAGGCTCTCCAGCACCGCGTCGGGCGAATGCACCGCTTCGATTTGATAACCTTCGCGCTTGAGCAGAAGCCGCAACGCTTCGGTCACGTCCGGCTGGTCGTCGGCAACCAGGGCCCGAATCGATTCCGTCATCATGCATACGGATAGAACAAGTTCGTTGCCAAACCCCAATACGTCGATAAAACGCTGAAATGGTATCGGTTACGGACGAATGAGCAGATCGGCGAACCCGCGAACCGTGGTCGCTGGCGAACCGCCCGATCCCAATACCGGACACCCGTCCCTGATACTGTCTGTTCAAATCTCGTATAATGGCCGCGAGCCGCAATGGCGTAGCGATTCCATGCCGGAATCGTATCGGATTTCTCAAATGATGGCGAACGCACACCGAGCCCACTGGACGGCAGGAACGCTGTTGCTTCCGTTGCTGATGGGGTTGGCTTTGGCCGGAGTCGCGGGCGCCGAAACCGGTGATTCGCGGCTGCCCGAAGCCGCCAGGAACCAGGACGCAAAAACGGTTCGCGCGCTGATCGCGCAGAAGGCGGATGTCAACGCGCGATCCAGCGATGGCTCCACGGCGCTGCTCTGGCTGGTGCATTGGAACGACGCCGAGACAGCCGATCTGCTGCTGGGCGCCGGCGCCGACGCGAATGCCGCCAATGACTTCCAGACAACCCCGCTCGCGGAAGCCTGCACCAACGGAAATTCCGCGCTGGTTCGCTCCCTGCTCAAGGCGGGCGCGAAACCGAACAGTCCGATCGCAACCGGCGAAACTCCGCTGATGACGTGCGCCCGGGCGGGCGCGGTGGACGGCATTCGCATGCTCGTCGAGTACGGCGCCTCGGTCAACGGCAAGGAACCCAGGCAGAACCAAACACCCTTGATGTGGGCGGCGGCCGAACGGCACCCGGATGCGGTCAAGGCGCTGATTGACGCGCATGCGGACCTCACGGCCACGTCCAAGCAGGGATTCACCGCGATTCACTTCGCGGCCCGCGTGGGTGACCTCGAAAGCGTGAAGCTGCTGTTGGCGGCCGGAGTCGATATCAACATCCAGACTCACACCGCTGACGGCGCAACCAACCGCGTCACCAACCAACTCGGGATTCCCAAGACAATCGGAACCATCGGGTACACGCCGTTGCTCGTGGCGGTGGTGCGCGGCCAGGTGGATCTTGCGCTTTACCTGCTCGACCATGGCGCCGATCCCAACACGCTCGGGGCGGGCTATACGCCGCTGCATTGGGCGTCCAGCAATTGGGAGAGCTTCACCGCGAACCCGGTGTACGGGTTTGACGATCCCATGGCTGGCATTCCTGATCGCCAGGCCAAGCTGCGGCTGATCAAGGCCCTGCTGGCCCATGGCGCCAATGTCAATTCGCGGATGACCAAACCGCAGCCGAATTTCGCGGGTGGATACCTCGACGCCGTCGGAGCCACCCCGTTTCTGCTCGCCGCTTCGGCGAACGACATGGAGATGATGCGAATTCTGCTGGACGCCGGCGCCGATCCGAAAATTCGCACCGCCACCAATGCTTCCGCGGTCGCGGCGGCCGCCGGTTTGAACCACTCGATCGGGGAGGATCTCGTCACCGAACAACAGGCCACCGAGACCGTCAATTTTCTGTTGAAACTCGGCGTCGACCCTAAGGGAGAAACCACGTTCGGCGAAAACGCCCTCTTCGGACCGGCCTATCGCGGGTGGAACAAACTGTTGGCCCAATTGATCGATCTCGGCGTGAACGTGAACGCTGTGAGCAAAGCCGGCGTGACGCCCTGGCTGGCAGCCAACGGTAGTGGTGACCGGCTGGGCGGCGTTCTCTACAACAAGGAAGGCGCGGAACTGCTCGCCAGGCATGGCGCCGACCGGTCCTTAGGGCACCCGTGCGAGGCCCAGAATAAGTGCCGTGCGGAGCAGTGAACACTCGGGCATGACGAAACCGTTATTTTTCCTTGCCGCGCTGTGCTTGACGGCCTCGGCGGCCGGGGCTTCTCCCGCGACCGACCTGGTGAGTCAATACTGCGTCTCGTGCCACAACCAGAAGGTGAAGACGGCCGGACTCCTGCTGGATCGCGCGGATTCCGAGCATCCTGAAAATGCGGCGGAGACCTGGGAAAAGGTCATCGGAAAGCTGCGCAGCCGCTCCATGCCGCCGCCAGGTATGCGCCGCCCCGACAACGCCACCTACGATACAGTCGCTACGTGGCTGGAGTCTCAACTCGACCGCGCAGCCTCTGCGCGCGTGAATCCGGGCCGCTCCGCCAGTCTGCATCGTCTCAATCGTGCCGAATACGCGAATGCCGTGCGCGACCTGCTCGCGGTCGAGGTCGATCCTCAAGCGACGCTGCCCCCCGATGAACAGGCATTCGGATTCGAGAACAACGCCGACGCGCTTTCGATACAGCCGGCTCTGCTGGATCGCTATGTCTCCGCCGCTGCCGCCATCGCGCGGCGGGCCGTTGGCGACCCGACGCTCCCGCCAGCCTTCGTGCGCTACGGCGCCCTTAAGGGAAACGCCAACGACCAGACCTATCTCCGCCAGACCGAGCGTCTCGGCGAAGACTTCCCCTTGGGGTCCAAAGGCGGTGTGGCTGCGCAGCATTATTTTCCGGTCGACGGCGAATACGTTTTGAAGATTCATCTGCAACGCGCCTGGGACAGCGTGATCCGCGGTCTGAACGTGCCGACCCAATTTGAGCTCCGCGTGGACGGAAAACGCGTGGCGGAATTCACGCTGGGAGGCGAGAAAGCCCCTCCCAAGACTTTTCAGTTTGACGGCGACGAAGCACTGCAGGCGCGCGTTGCCGTGACGGCGGGCACCCACCGGGTCCTGGCGACCATGCTCAAGACCGACGACGCCGAGCCGGAGGGCGTCGGTCCCGACCATCTTCCGCTATTCAGCCGGGCATCCGACACGCCCACCGCGCCGATTGCCATAGCGTCTTTGCTGGTCGGCGGTCCGTATGACGCGAAGGCGCCGGTGGATTCGCCCAGCCGCCGACTTCTCTTCGTCTGCCACCCGGCCAACGCCTCCGAAGAAATGCCGTGCGCTACGAAGATTGTGTCCACACTGGCGCGACGGGCGTATCGCCGCCCCGCCCGCGCTGAAGACGTTCAGACATTGCTCGCGTTCTACAAGCAAGGCCGCGCGGGCGGAAGCTTCGACGAGGGAATCCGGACGGCGCTCGAACGCGTGCTGGTCAGCCCGGATTTTCTGTTCCGCATCGAGGCAGACCCGTCCGGCACTGCTCCGGGCAGCGTATATCGCATGCCAGACATCGAACTCGCTTCCCGCTTGTCGTTCTTCCTTTGGAGCAGCACCCCCGATGACACGCTGCTCGATCTCGCCGAACGCGGAAAATTGCACGAGCCCGCTGTCCTCCAGCAGCAGGTCGCGCGGATGTTCGCCGACCCGCGCACCCGCGCGTCTCTGGTGCAGAACTTTTTCGAAGATTGGCTCCAAACCCGCAACGTGTGGCTGCTCAATCCGGATGGCACCAAGTTCCCCTGGTTCGACGACAATCTCCGTTCCGCGTTCGTGACTGAAACCGAGCTCTTTCTCAACGCTCAATTGAAAGACAACCGCAGTGTCGCCGATCTGTTGACTTCGAACGAGACGTTTCTCAACGAGCAGTTGGCGCGCCATTACGGAGTCCCGGGTGTCTACGGCAGCCACTTCCGCCGCGTCACCCTGACCGATGAGAACCGGTTTGGGTTGCTCGGCAAGGCCAGCGTTCTGGCGGTGACTTCGTACACGACGCGGACGTCGCCCACGATTCGCGGCAAGTGGGTGCTAGAGAATATTCTTGCTGCGCCGCCCCCTGCGCCGCCTCCCAACGTTCCTGCGCTCGAAGCGAGCAACAAAGACGGCAAGCCGCTATCGGTCCGCCAGATGCTCGAGATGCATCGCGCCAATCCGGCGTGCGCGAGCTGCCATGCGCGCATGGATCCACTGGGCTTGAGCCTGGAAAATTTCGATGCCATCGGCCAATGGCGCACATCGGACTCCGGCCACTCAATCGACGCGTCGGGCGTCCTGCTCGACGGTACGAAGGTCGACGGTCCGCGCGAGTTGCGCCGGGCATTAATGGCCCAGAAGACGCAGTTTGTCAAAACCGTAACCGAAAAACTGATGACCTACGCCCTAGGCCGCGGCCTGGAATACTATGATGCGCCCACGGTTCGCGCGATTGATCGCGCGGCGGCGGCTGACGACTACCGCTGGTCGTCGCTGATTCTGGAGATTGTCAAGAGCGCGCCATTCCAAATGAGAAGGGCTCAGAGCCCGGTAGGGCAGACGATCGCCGTTCGTCGTCTGCCATGCACGCCCCGGGAAGAAGGCAGACCACAAACGTCGACGGTCTGCGCCACACAGTAAGGAGACCCGCACCATGTTCGTGACCCGGAAATCCATTTCGCGTCGCACGATTCTTCGCGGAGCCGGCACAGCCGTCGCTCTGCCCTTGCTCGATGCCATGATTCCGGCCTTCGCACCGGCCGCGACGACCAAGCCCGTCCGGCGCCTGGGTGTCGTCTATCATCCGAACGGTGTCATCTACGACCAATGGCTCCCGAAAGGCGCCGGTTCCGCACTTGAGCTCTCGCCGACATTGAAAGGCCTCGAACCTTTCAAAGACAAAATGATCGTAATCACCGGCCTGTTCTGCGATCCGGCCGAGGCGAACGGCGATGGCGGCGGCGACCACTCGCGCGCATGCGGCTCCTACCTCACCGGCGTGCACGTTAAAAAGTCGGACACCAGCCTCGAGAATGCCGTCTCGATGGACCAGATCGCCGCCAAAATGTTCGAGCGCGAAACGCAGCTCTCTTCGCTGCAGATGACCGCCGACGAGAACAGCCTGCTTGGTTCCTGCGATCTCGGCTATAGTTGCGCCTACAGCGCCACGCTTTCCTGGCTCACTCCGACTTTGCCGCTGATGGCCGAAAACAATCCGCGCGTGCTCTTCGAGCGGATGTTCGGCTCCAGTGACAGCACCGACCCGAAGGTCCGCGCCGCGCGCCTTCGCCAGGACAAGAGCCTGCTCGATTCCGTCAACGCGCGCGTTGGTGAATTGCAACGCCAGCTCGGCGCCGCCGACAACCGCAAAGTGAACGACTACGTCGCGTCCCTTCGCGATGTCGAGCGCCGCATTCAGAAGGCGGAAGAGCAGAGTTCCAAGGAACTGCCCGACGTGCCTCAGCCCGCCGGCATCCCCGCCAACTTCGACGACCAGGTCCGCTTATTGTACGACCTGCAGCTCCTGGCCTACCAGGCCGACCTGACGCGCGTAACCACGTTCATGTACGGCCGCGAGCAAACGGGCCGGCCCTACCCGCAGATCGGCGTGCCGGAACCGCACCATCCGCTCACGCACCACCAGGGCCAGGCCGACAAAATGGACAAGTGCTGCAAGATCCAGCGCCATCACATAAAGTTATTTGCCGACCACCTCGAAAAGCTGCGCAATACTCCGGATGGCGACGGCTCGCTTCTCGATCATGTGATCCTGCTGTACGGCTCCGGCATCAGCAACAGCGACCGCCACACGCACGGCCCGTTGCCGACGTTCCTGGTGGGTGGCGGCGCCGGTACACTGAAGGGCGGCCGGCATCTCATTTATCCCGAGCACACTCCGCTCACGAACCTGCACTTGACTCTGTTGAACAAACTCGGCGTGCCCGCCGAAAAGCTGGGCGACAGCAGCGGACAGTTCAAAGAGCTCTCCGAGCTGTCGTGAGCTTGACAAAGAAATACCGGTTCAGCGCGAAAATCGCAGCCGGCGACGGCGGGGGCGCCTATATCCTGTTCCCGTTCGATGTCGAAAAAGAATTTGGCACAAAAGGAAAGGTGCCGGTCAAGGCGACGTTTGGCGGGATTCCGTACACCGGCTCTCTCATCAAGTACGGGAACCCTCTCCACATGCTGGGCGTGCCGAAGGCGATTCGCGAACAGGCGGGCACAGCCCCGGGAGATACGATTGACGTCGAACTCTGGAAAGACGATCAGCCGCGAACAGTCGAAGTACCGGCTCCCCTCAAACAGGCGATGAAGAAGGCCGGCGTAATGCCGGTTTTCGACGCCCTAAGCTATACCCACCGGCGCGAATACTGCCGCTGGATCGCCGAAGCGAAAAAAGAAGAAACCCGGCTCCGCCGAATCGAGAAGGCTGTCGAAATGCTCCAGAACGGCATAAAGACGCCCGACGCTCCACGCTCCCGGCCGGCGTAGCCGGGCCGTCTTCCGTGGCGCCCCTCAAAACGCGTACTTCACGGCGAACTGCATGATGCGCGGACTGCTGTCCGCCAGAATCTGGCCGAACACGCTGCTCGTCAAGGCTGAGGTAGAAACACCGCCCACCAGGCCCGTCGCCGCTGGATTGAGGAAGTTCACGCGGTTCTCGATATTGAAGGCCTCGGCGCGAATTTCGATCGATTGGTGTTCGGTAACGCGAAAGCGTCGCGAAAGAGCGAGATCCACGTCGAAGTAACCCGGGCCAACCAGGTTGTTGATGCCGAGGTTGCCGAGGGTTCCGGCCGCCGGCGAACCGAACGCACTCCGGTTCAGCCAGCACGTGTAGCCCCGGTTCGCGCAGTACGGATTGGTCGACACCAAGGTCGGCCGCTGCCCCCCAATTCCGGTCAAGGCGTTGTCGATGCCCGTAGTCACGGTGAAAGAGCTTCCTGTGTGCACTCCTACAATCGGCGCGAGCTGCCAATCACTCGCCAGCCACCGCAGCGCCCGCGAGGAGGTGAAACGTGGCGATTGAAGCACGGCGGAGAGGTTGAAGTTCTGCCGCACATCCACCGCCGTACAGTTGCCGCGGTCGTAGCGCCGGTTGTTCGGATCCAGATAGATCGGGCCCGACAATTCTGTCGTTTGCAGGTCGGAGACGCAGTGCGCGAGGGTATAATTCGCCAGCATGGAGAAGTCTTTCGCGAACCGGTGCTCCGCGGAAACGATCAGCGCGTTGTAGCTGCCTGTCCCGCCATCATCGAGGAATTCCACGGTTCCGTAATAGGGTCCTTGCGCCGGATTGAGCTGTGTGAAAAGACGCCGTGCCTGGGTTGTTGCCGTAGTGGCGCCGGGCGCGTAAATGGCTGGGTTGAGTTCCCGGTCGGTCCACAGGTGAACCGTGTCGTTGCCCATGTAGCTGGCCTTGACCAGCCAGCTCGATCCGAGCTGCTTTTGGAGCGTCAGATTCCACTGTTCGACGTACGTGTTCTGCACGTTTAGCGGCACGGTCTCATAATAGCCGCCGGTCGGATACGCAGTGTTCTTGTTCTGAATCGTCGGGAACGGATTGCCTCCCGGGTATCCAAGCCACGGATTGGCGAATCCGCCTGCCGGATTCACGAGCGTGATCGATGAACCCCATAAGGGTTCGGTCGCGTAGTTGTAGTAGAACAGTGTCTGCGGCATGTCATAGAAGATGCCCCATGAGGCGCGGATCAGTGTCTTTCCGTCTCCTTTCGGGTCCCATGCCACGCCCAAACGCGGCGCGAAATTCAGCCAGGAGGTCTGGTTGGGCCGGCCTCCGGTATCAAACCCGGCGTCACCCGGATACAGCGTGCCGGCCGGCGCATTCGGGTACACGGCGGAGTGAACGTTGTTCAGAAAATTCGCCATATCGAAATGCGACACCTGGCCATTGAGCAATCGGCCGTTGAGATACGGCTCCCAGCGCAGCCCGTAATTCACCGTCAGATGCGAATTGACCTTCCAGTTGTCCTGCGCATACAGTCCGAGGTAATTCCACTTCTCGTTGTCATGCGAGATGTTGATCTGAGTGAAGGAGTCGAGCGATCCCGAGATGAAATCGGCCATTGCGTTGCCGGTGTCGTTGCCGTTGAACGTGAACAGGCCGTTGCAGTAGACACAAAACGTCGTGGCCTGCATGGGGCGAATATAGTTCACTCCGAATTTCATCTCATGCGAGCCCTTGATCAGGCTGAAATCGTCGCTGAACTGGTATGTCGTCGTGTTCACCAATCCGGGCGTGGCAAAGCCGCCCGCGCTGACAAAATCCCCCGAGATGTTGATGTTGGAGTAGTTCGGCAGGGGTTCGTAGATGTTCTGGACGCCGATGCTCGAGGGCGTGATGATCGGCACCTGAAACTTAGTGATGCCGTTCCGATCGAGCGTGGCCCGGAATGTGTTGAGCGCGCTCGGCCCCAGGGTGTAGGTGTGACCCAGGACAAGCGAACTGACCGTGTCGTCGGTTCCCGCGTTCTGAACCGACAATTCCGTTCCCGTGAAACTCGATGGCACCAGGCTATGAGTGCCAAAATACCGGCCAAATAGAGCTTGCTTCGCGCTGATCTGATAATCGATTTTCGCCACGCCCATGTGTTCGTTCTGGTTGGCAATCATCGTATACGTTGTGGTGCCGCACGGCTCTGGACCTATCGGAAATGCCTTAGCCATGTTGATCGCCTGAGTGCTGACGAGCGAAGGCGGCAGGACATTTGCAGGAGCGCCACCCGTACCAAAAGGCGCTTTCAGAATTGGGGAGGATGTGCCGAAACACTGCGATTCATAGGCCCGGAAATCCCCGGCCAGCATTGAGGGCGTCGGAATCACCGCGGGTGTAGCCGCGGGCGCCGATCGGATCAGCGTGCCCTGGTAGGCTAGAAAAAAGAACAGCTTGTTCTTTTCAATCGGCCCACCCACGGTGCCCCCAAACTGGTTTCGCTTCAGGTTGTCGCTCACCGGGGCAAAGAAGTCCCGCGCGTTGAACTTGCCGTTGCGCACGAACTCGAAAGCGTCTCCGTGAATTTGATTGGTGCCCGACTTGGTCACTACGTTCACGGCGCCCGCCGAGTGTTGTCCGTATTCGGCCGGCAGCGCGCTGGTCTCCACCTTAAACTCCTGGATTGCGTCCGGGAACGGAAGCGGCAGGTTCAGATTATTGAACACGTCGTTGTGCGTGCCGCCGTCCATCAGGTAGGTGGTCCCATTGAGCATCCCGCCCGCCACGCTCACCAGGGCCTCATTGGGATAGTTTTTGCTGGACATCAGGTTACCCGAAGTCGGCGCCTGGCCAAAACCCGATGCCACCGTATTGGAACCGCCGGCGAGGGTAATGAGCTGCGTCACCTGACGGCCGTTCAGCGGCAACTCAACCACCTGGTGCTGGTTCACGACTTGGCCGACACCGCTGCTATGGCTTTCCACCATCGTCGCCGCGGCTTCGACTTCGACGGCTTGGGAGACTGCGCCCACCGTCAACGTGGGATCAATCGTCGGAGCCGTATCGACCTGCAACACGATACCGGTTTGGACGAAGGTCGAGAAACCCTCCTTCTTGACTTCCATCCGATACGGCCCGATGGGGAGGGCCGGCAACGAATAAGCACCGCTGGCGCCGGTGACGGTGGCGCGGGTGACACCCGTGTCTGTTTGGGTGACTGTCACTTGGGCGTCGGGTACCGCCAGCCCGCTCGCGTCCCTAACGGTTCCCGAGATCTGCGAAACCGATTGCGCGAAAACGGCGGAACCCAACGTGATAAAGAGAAAGACTCGTACAAACGTATTGGTCGAGATTCGTTTCATTGACCCAGCCCTCCCGAGGCGATTCTGTGAAGCCCCTGCAAACGTGCGAGTGCGTTTGCATGCATTTAAGCGAACTTGGGGAATTATATATCGCGCCCAAATCACCGGTCAACAAATCGGCAGGGCAAGAGCTCTTGGACCCCTGCGAAAGTTTACGCGTGACTGTGCTAATAAATACCCGCCCGGCGCGTCTTTGTCCTTCAGCCCTGACCGATTGGTTTAGGAGGAGACGACCACATGAAATACCTCGCGATTGCGCTCGCAATACTGCTGATGGCCACCACTGCGTTCGCCGCCGATGTTGACGGTAAGTGGACCGGAACGATGGCCACCCCGAACGGGGATCTTCCGGTGAATTTCACATTTCAAGCCGATGGAGCCACGCTGAACGGCTCGACGATGGGACCCAATGGAATGGAAATCAAAATCGCCAACGGTAAGGTAGACGGGAATAACATCTCGTTTTCCCTGACTTTCGACTTTGGCGGGATGCCATTCACCTTGAACTATAAAGGCGTCGTCGCGAAGGATCAGATCAATTTCACGATTGACGTCTTCGGCATGCCCCTCGAACTCGTCGTCAAGCGAGCCAGTTGAGCAGGGTTTTCATCTAAGCGGCAGCGGCCCCGAGCCGCCGTCCGATTACACTGGTCGTAATGCCTGCTCAGTCGACCGGGTACCTGCTGGGATATTCCGACCACGAACGCCGCCGGCTTGCCTTGCAAGCGGCCGTCTTGAATCCTCTGACCGAAGGTTTCCTCGTCCGGGCCGGCCTGGGGCCGGGAATGCGGGTGCTCGATTTGGGCTGCGGCGTCGGTGAGGTCGCGCTCATCGCGGCGCGGCTCGTCGCCCCACGCGGTCACGTAACGGCCATCGATGTGGATGCGGCCGCACTGGAGATTTCCCGCGCGAGGGCGAGCGCGGCCGGGATGGCGCATCTGAGCTTCGAACAGGTCAACGTCGTCGAGCACCATGCGCCTCAGCCCTACGACGCAGTTATAGGCCGCCATATTCTCATCCACACACCGGATCCTTTTGCCGTGTTGCGGCAGGCTGCCGCGCAAGTCCATCCGGGCGGAATTGTGGCGTTTCAGGAATACGACCTGTCGCGCGCGTATCCGCACACGCCCGCCAAGCCCTTGTTCGAGAAGACGTTCCAGTCACTCATCGATCTCTTCACGCGGGCCGCGCATGCCGACATCGGCGTGCGTCTCTTCCAGATGTTTCACGATGCCGGCCTCACGCATGTGCAGAGCCGCGCGGAGTTTCTTCTGGATGGCGGGGCCGATTGCCCGTTCTACGAGTGGATCGCGGAAACCACCAGGAGCCTCGTGCCGAAGCTGGAAGCTCTGGGCATTGCGACCGCAAACGAAATCGACGCAGACACCCTCTCTGACCGCCTCAAACAGGAAGCGCTCACGGTAGGTGGTTGCGTCGCGAGTCCCGTCATGATTGGTACCTACGGCCGCCGGCCCTCTTAGATCGCCGCTGCTGACAGAAACTCCAGCACTCTCGCCGTTTGACCGGCGATCAAGTGCCCCGCCCCGGCCAGATACACGACCTCGGCTTTGGGGACGTGCCGTTCCAGCCGGCGTTTGGTTTCCGCAGAATCGAGAAGCACGTCACGCGCCCCCACCACCGCCAGCACCGGCATTTGCAGCCGGCGGAGTTGTTCATCCGGGAAGATCGGAAGCCGGACCATCCGCGGACGGAAGTGCTCGTGAATGAGCGATACAAAGTCCAGGAACGCCCGGACGGGCGGCGGCGGATCCGCCGGCAGGCGGCCCAGGATTCGTTCCGCCAGCTTTCTCTTTCCCCAGCGACCGCACATTCGCAGCGCGATGGTCACGAAGACGATTCCGAGTTTCTGGCGGCCAATGCCTCCCGGACACAGCACCGCCAGTTTTTCCACTCGCTCGGGGCGGCGCGTCGCATAATCCAGGCCGAGCCACCCACCCAGCGATACGCCTGCAATCGAAATACGATCCACCGGGAGCGCACGCAGCACTTCGTCGAGCCACAAGGCATGCGCCTCCGTGCCGAGCGGAGGCCGCGACGGCGCGCTCAGACCGGCCTCGCCGATCATGTCGACCGCGTAGACGCGGAAGCGGCTGGCAAAGACGCGAATCTCGCCCAGCCACATCGCCGAGTTTCCGGCGCCGCCGTGCAGCAACACTAACGGCGGCGCGCCTTCGGCTCCGCAGCAGACCACAAACGTCTCTCCCTGTCCGGTCCCGATGCGGATCTGTTGGTTTGGCACAGGCCAACGCTGGAGGAATGCCTGGTACCGCTCCCGCACCCGGCGTTCTCCGTCAGGGGTCTTATAAATCCGTTTCATTGCATGGCTCCTTTCCAGCAAACAGGCACACTTCTCGCTCGGCTCTCGACAGCTTCGATTTCGCGAGGACTTATCTAGCGGTTTTGATCGGCGAAGGCGAGTTGGATGGCGTAGTCACGGACGTCCTCCGGCCAACTCGCGATGAGCTCGCCGAAGCGGCGCCGGTCGTACGCGAACAATGCGCGCGTGGCTTCTTCGAACCCGGGCAGGTTTCCGGCGATGGCAGACATGAAGCGATAGGCCGCCTCTTGGGCAAAGCGGATGCGATCCCGGTCGCCGCTGGCTCGCCGTGCGTGTTCCACCAGTTTTCGGAGCGCTACCGAAGCCCCACCCGGCTGGGAACTCAGCCAATCCCAGTGCTGCGGAAGGAGCGTGACTTCCTTGGCGACCACGCCCAGCCGTGGACGCCCGCGGCCGCGCGGTTCAGGCGTTGCATCCTCCGAATAACGGACCGAAATCTCGTCGGGCGTCCCCCGCGTGTCCAAATCGACCTGCCGCCCGGTCTCGTCATCGAACACGAGAAATTCGCCGCCTTGCGGCTTATCCTTAAGCGAAACAGCCACTTGCGATAGGGCGCCGGCCGCGAACCGGTGAACGCCATGGAATGCCGTGTAGGGCATACCCTAATATTACCCGGATAAAATAAACCTGTCAATATTATCCGGGTAAAAATTTAGCCTTCGTACTGCAGCACGTTTAATCCCGCGTTCCAATCCGTTGCGTAGACTAAACCGTCGGTCGTCACCAGGATGTCCGCGGTCTTGGCTGCCAGCGCCACGTTGGGACGCGGATCGATCAGCTTCTTCGGCGTGGGCGGCACCCAATACGCGAGCTCCTTGGGCGCAAACTGATCCCGGATGTCGAACACGCGTACGCCGGCGACGTTGTAGGTTGCGAAGATCTTCTCCTCGCTCTGAAACGTCCCTGGCCGGTTCTCGTGCAGGTTGTGCGGCCCAAATGTTCCAAACCCGCAAAAGTCCCTTTCCATCGGAGTCGGCAAAGTGGAGATCGGCACCGGATTTTCTTCCGCTCGCAGATCCAGGACGAACGAATGGAACAGCCCCTTCGCGCATTTTTCGGCATTCGCTTCATCGGCCACCACAGCCAGCTTCCGTCCCGGCAACGGAAGCGGGGTGTGAGTCCCGCCCGGATACGGCGGGCACCAGTTGATGTGCGAAATCAGTTTCGGTTTGGCCGGGTCGCTGAGATCATGGACCGTAAAGCCCCCGTCGCGCCAAGCGCCGTAGCCGCGATTCCCGGCCGTGATCATGTGATGCAGCGCCACGCGCCGGCCCGGCGGCAGGTTTGACGGCTCGCCCGCCGCGCGATTCATTCCCGGCATCCACCATCGCCCCACAATTTCCGGCTTCGTAATGTTCTGCAGATCGACCATTACCAGGAAATGGTCGGTGAACCCGTCGAAGTGCGCCGCTACCGCGGCATAACGCCCGCCGGCCCACCATAGCCGATTGATGCCGAGCCCCGGCATTTCGAGAAACGCGATCTCGCGCATCTCGGCCGGCCGCGAAATATCATGAATGCTGAGCCCCGATCGAAATTTCTTGCGATTGGTGATGCTGTCGGCCAGTGCATTCTCGAAATACCCGCGTATGTTGTCGTACGACTGCATGGCGACGATATTGGCGCCGTTCGCGAGCAGTAGCAGGTCATCCATCACCTGCAGGTGATGGGTCCTGGTAAAATCCCCGCCAGTGAAGAATCCCACGGGCCGAAGTTTGCGCGGATCGGCGGCATCGAGGATCGTGACCCCATTGCTGAACATGTGACCGACGTACAGGTGCCCGCGGTTGCGCATGACCTGAACGCTGTCTGGCCGCCCGCCGAGATCGCTATAGCCCAGGTGCCGGAAGTGCTTCCCGACCCCTTGTGCCGGAACAGAGGCGTCCTGCGCTCGTGCCGACGCCACTGCCGCGAGCCCCAGCAATCCTTTCCCGCAATCCCGCCGAGACATCGTCATGGTCCCCTCCGTTTGGAATAGGCTGACAACCAGCTTACACGTGCAGGAACAATCGTTACATCACTGCCGGGTGTACTATGATTGGAACTGATGTCCCGGCGGGAATCAACAGTAGCCCCGGCTGGATTCACCGCGCACATTCTGCCTAAGCTGGCCGACCTGGAGAGCGCTCTCGGCTCGGTCCTCCGCGGCAAACCGGAAGTGGTGAGGCTGTCGCTGGTGTGTCTGTTGGCGCGGGGTCATCTGCTGATTGAAGACGTGCCGGGCGTCGGAAAGACTACGCTCGCGCAGGCGTTGGCACGCGCCGCCTCGTGCAGTTTTCATCGTCTGCAGTTCACCAGCGATATGCTGCCGAGCGACGTGCTCGGCGTAACCATATACAACGCGCATGCCGAGGCGTTCGAATTCAAGCCAGGGCCGATCTTCAGCAACTTCCTGTTGGCCGACGAGATCAACCGAACCACGCCGAAGACGCAGTCGGCGCTGCTCGAGGCGATGAATGAAAGCCAGGTCACCATCGATGGCAAATCGCACACGCTGCCGCGCCCGTTCATGGTGATCGCCACGCAAAACCCGGTGGAACACCACGGGACCTATCCCCTGCCGGAATCGCAGCTCGACCGCTTCCTGCTGCGGCTGCGGATCGGCTATCCGGATAACGCCAGCGAACGCCAGATCGTGCGCCAGTCCGAACAGGCGCTGCCCGAAGTAATGGCGGCGGCGCTCACCGCGGCTGACGTAATTCACCTGCAGGATCTGGTGCACCGCGTCCAAGTCGAGGAATCGCTGGTCGAATACATGCTCGCCATCGTGGAGAAGACGCGTAACCACGAATCGCTGGCGCTGGGCGTGAGCCCGCGCGGCTCTCAGGCCTTGTTCCGGACCGCTCAGGCCCTAGCGTTGGTGGAAGGCCGCGAATACGTCATCCCCGATGACATCAAACGCCTGGCTGTTCCTGTCTTCGCGCACCGGGTGGTGATCAATACGCGCACCACGCTGGTGCCACGCCGCGCCGATACCAGCGAGCGCATCATCGAAGAGATCCTCAGCCGGATGGAAGTGCCGTTGTAGACCGCCTCCTCTATGAAGACTGCAATTATCGGTCTGCCCATGGTGGGCAAGACCTCTCTCTTTACCATTCTGACCGGCGTGCACCAGGAAACGCACATCGGCTCGACCGCCGCCCGCGTGGGCGTGGCCAAGGTGCCCGACGTCCGGCTCGATGAGCTCGCAAAGCTGTTCGAGCCGCCGAAAATTACCCACGCGGTGGTCGAATACGTCGATATGCCGCCGATCTCCAAAGAGAATCTGCGCGACCCGAGCTATCTCGCCAGCCTTCGCGTGGTCGATGCGTTCGCGCATGTGCTGCGCCTGTTCCCGGACGAGACGGTGCCGCATGAAAAGGGCTCGGTCGATCCGGTCCGCGATTTGGAAGACGTCGAAACCGAGCTGATCCTGAGCGACCTGGTGGTGGTCGAAAAGCGCCTGGAGCGCCTCGACAAAGACCGCAAAAAGATCAAGAACCCGGAGCTCGACCACGAATTCGCTCTACTCGAAAAGTGCAAAGCCGCGCTCGAGGCGAATCAGCCCCTGCGGCAACTCGAACTCGACGCGGATGATGAGAAGCGCATCCGCGGCTTTCAGTTCCTCTCGCAAAAGCCGATGCTGTACGTGCTGAACCTCGGCGAAAGCGACGCCGGCAAATTGCACGAGCGCGAGAAGGAGTACCGTGAGGGACCTCTCGCCGGACGGAAGCAAACTTCCGTGGCCGCGGTCTGCGGAAAAATCGAAGCCGAACTGGCCGAATTGCCTCCCGAGGAACAGCGCGATTACCTGGCGAGCTACGGGCTGAGCGAATCGGGGCTCGAACGGCTGATCTCGGCGACCTATTCGCTGCTCGGGCTAATGAGTTTTCTGACCGCGGGCGAGACCGAAGTGCGCGCCTGGACTATTCCGATACACAGCTCGGCGGTGAAGGCCGCCGGCGCCATCCACTCCGACTTCGAAAAGAAGTTCATTCGCGCCGAGGTCGTCAACTGGAAGGCATTAGTCGACCACTCGGGCTATCCCGGCGTTCGCGAGAAAGGCCTGCTGCGCCTGGAAGGCAAAGAGTACATCGTCAAGGACGGCGATGTGCTGGTGATCCGGCACGGGTGACACTGGCCTACAAGTGGCGTAGTAATCCATTCATCCTTTTGCGATAACTCTGGAGCGCGGCTCGCCCCTTGGAAGTCAGACGAACCAGCGTCAACGGAATCTTGCCACGAAACGTCTTTTCGATTTCGACATAGGCGGCATCCTCCAATTTTGCAAGATGGCTGGAGAGATTGCCTTTGGTGAGTCCTGTCTCGCGCAAAAGGAAGAGGAAGTCGGCCTCCTTGGCGCCCGATAAAAGAGCCGCGATCATGAGGCGGGCGGGCTCGTGGATGATCCGGTCTACATCATCCACGCGGCGACTCCAACGGCAGCGGGTGCGCCTTCAGAAACCTTTTGAGGCGGATCGCTCCACCGATCGTGATTGGAACACCGAGGGCAATCTGCGCCCACGCCCAGCGCTCATAGTTATCGACCGGCAGCCACCAGAGTAGCGGGGCAAGACAGATCAGGTAGAGCCCAAACCACATCATCGATGGAGTTCCTTGCCGCCAGCCCGTAACCAGGCCTAAGATTGCCGCGGCCATCGCAAATGCCGGCCATAAGAATCGACTCTCAAGAAATGGCAGGCGCCCTAACCCAGCGACTGGCACTGAGATGACAACTGCAAAAACCGCAAACCAAACCAGGATTCGAGTTTTGCGATGAGGCTGAGGTTCTACATAGCCGCCACGAGGAAAAACAGCCCTTTGCTTGATCAGCTTGGCCAGCCATAGCGCTGCGACACAACAGCAGATCGCCGTCCACTTGGGAGCTTCTTGCGCTACGAACGAGCGGGGAAGAATGCGCTGGATCAGGATAGAGCAGCCCAACAGGAGAAACACCAATCCGCCGGCAAGCAGTGGCACGCCCGTCTCGGCCAGGTACTCCGCGGGACGTCGGCTGAGCTTGTCGATGTCGGCCATTTGCATCCTATTGCAGACTAGTTTGCATTACAAACCGGTCCGTGTCAATAGCGATGTTGGGAATCCAACGGGGAAGCGGGCGTGCCGGTGATCCGGCAAGGGGAGGCGCGGCTAGCAGCGCTCCAGAATCATGGCGATGCCTTGCCCGACGCCGATGCACATCGTGCAGAGGGCGTAGCGGCCGCCGGTCTTCTGCAACTGATACAGAGCGGTCGTGACCAGGCGGGCGCCGCTCGCGCCGAGCGGGTGGCCAATCGCAATCGCGCCGCCGTTCGGGTTCACGTGCGCGGCGTCATCGGGCAGGCCGAGATCGCGGGTCACCGCCAGGGCCTGAGAGGCGAACGCTTCATTCAGTTCGATCACGTCGATTTTGTCGAGCGTTAGACCGGTCTTGGCAAGTACCTTGCGCGTTGCGGGCGCCGGAGCAAAACCCATGATGCGCGGCGCCACTCCGGCCGCTGTCGTGGCCAGGACGCGGGCGCGCGGCGTGAGGCCGTGTTTCTTCGCGGCCTCAGCCGATGCCAGCAGCAGGGCGCACGATCCGTCATTCACACCCGATGCATTTCCGGCCGTCACTGTGCCGTTCGGTTTCACGACCGGCTTGAGCTTGCTCAGAGCTTCGAGCGTGGTGTCCAGGCGCGGATGCTCGTCGGTATCGAACTTCTTGGGATCGCCCTTCTTTTGTGGAATCGAAACGGGAATCACTTCGCAGGCGAAGAAGCCGGCAGCGTGCGCTTTGGCCCAGCGCTGCTGGGTACGCAGCGCGAACGCGTCCTGGTCGGCGCGCGAGACGTGAAAATCCTCAGCCACATTCTCCGCGGTTTCGGGCATCGAATCGGTGCCGTACTTGCTCTTCATTGCGGGATTGACGAAACGCCAGCCAATCGTCGTATCGAAAATCTCGGCCGTCCGGCTGAAGGCCGTCTCGGCTTTGCTCATGACAAACGGCGCGCGCGACATGCTCTCGACGCCACCCGCGACAATCAGGTCGGCCTCGCCGCTCTTGATCGCCCGCGCCGCGACGCCCACGGCATCCATGCTCGACCCGCACAAGCGGTTGACCGTGCTGCCGGGAACTTCTTTGGGCAACCCGGCGAGCAGCAGCGCCATGCGCGCGACGTTGCGGTTATCCTCGCCTGCCTGGTTGGCGCAGCCGAAGAGGACGTCGTCGAGCGCGCCCCAGTCCACATTGGGGTTGCGCTCCACCAGCGCGCGCACGGGGAGGGCGGCCAGATCGTCGGGGCGAATCGAGGCCAGAGTGCCGCCATAGCGGCCAAACGGCGTGCGGACCGCATCACAAATGAAGGCTTCGCTCATAAAGGAAAGTGATTTTTCATTTTACCGTCCCATACGCGATAGTAGAAGAATGTCCCAGAATGTGCTCCCGACCACGCTCGTCGGCTCCTACGCGCAACCCGATTGGCTGATCAACCACGAAATGCTAAACCATCAGATGCCGCCCCGCGTGCGCGCCCAGCAATTGTGGCGCGTCGCTCCGGAGTGGCTGGAGCAGGCGCAGGACGACGCCACTCTGCTGGCGATCCGCGACCAGGAGCGGGCGGGCATCGACATTCTGAGCGATGGCGAGATGCGTCGCGAGAGTTATTCGAACCGCTTCGCAACCGCGCTGGACGGCGTCGACCTCGACAACCCGGCGACCATCACCAGCCGCAGCGGCCAGCCGGTGGCTGTGCCGCGCATTCTCGGGAAGATTCGCCGCAAGCATGCCGTGCAGGTGCGCGACGTTCAGTTTCTGCGCGCCAATACCGATCGTCGCATCAAGATTACCGTGCCCGGCCCGTTCACGATGTCCCGCCAGGCGCAGGATGAATACTATCGCGACCCCGCCGCACTGGCGCTCGACTACGCCGACGCTGTGAATGCCGAGATGCGCGATCTGTTCGCAGCCGGCGCCGATGTGGTGCAGATCGATGAACCGTGGATGCAGGCGTATCCGGATCCCGCGCGGCAATACGGCGTGGCTGCTCTCAACCGGGCGCTCAACGGGATTCAAGGCAACACCGCCGTCCACCTCTGTTTCGGCTATGCGGCTCTGGTCGCTGGACGTCCGCCGGCCTATTCGTTTCTGACCGAACTGGCGGACACACCCGTGAAACAGATTTCGATCGAGACCGCGCAATCGAAGCTGGATTGTTCAGTTCTCGAGCGGCTGCCAGGGAAAACGATCATTCTCGGCGTGCTCGACCTCTCGACGCACGACGTCGAGAGCCCAGAGACCGTAGCCGCGCGCATTCGCCGGGCGCTTCCGTTCATCACACCGGACCGGCTCGTGATTGCGCCCGACTGCGGCTTGAAATATCTTCCTCGGGACGTGGCCTTCGGAAAAATGCGCGCCATGGCCGAAGGTGCCCGAATCGTGCGCTCAGAGTTGGACTAGCGGGGGCAGGCCGGAGACCTGCCCCACGAACTAGCGCGCGCCGGCTCCCGCGGCCGGATAAACCGGAAGCGTGACGTGGTCGCCAAAAGTCGCCTTCAGGCCTTCGATGGCGCAAGCCTCGTCACCGCCGCCCGCGCCGCCTCCCACACCCACGGCGCCGATCATCTGGCCATCGACGACGATTGGAATGCCTCCCGAGTTCGTGAAGAAGCCGAATTGCCCGAGTTGTCGCGGCATCCCCTCCGGGTCGTTCTTCAACTGCGCGGTTCGGATTGAGGTGGGCTGCCGGCTTCTGAGCGACGTCTGCGCCTTGAGCAGCGCGGTGCGGACGTTATTGAAGACCTGGCCGTCCATGCGCTCCATGTGGACAAACTCACCCGCGGTATCGATGACATAAATCGACGCTGTGCCGCCCTTCGAGGCAGCAAAGTCGCGGCACGTGCGCGCAATCTTCTTGGCGGCGGCCAGAGAAATCTGATTGCCGTCAAATACGTTGGCCGCACCCTTGCCGGTAACCACGTATTCCGTCGGCAAGGTGGATTTCGGCGTGGCGGTCGCGGCAAAGCGCGGAACCGGGTCGGTGCCGGGGTTCGGGTTCCGGCGCGGCGGAACGTCCTTTTCGAGTGGCGGGACCGAAGGGCCGATGACCTGGGTTAGTGCTTTGTGCGCGCAGATCTCGTCGCTCCACACAGGCACTCGTGGCGCAGAACCGCCCACGCCGACAGCGCCGATCATCTGCTTATTGACGACCACCGGTAGCCCGCCGGAGTTCGCGAACTCGCCGAGCTGAATGAACTGGAGATCCAGCCAAGGGTTCTCGATCACGCGGTTCATGAGAAGCTTACTGGGCGAACGGAGCATCAAGGCCGTGCGGGCTTTCATCTCCGCCGTGACGATGTTCAGATAGCCCTGGCCGTCCATTCGATCCATGTAGACATGGTTGCCGTCGTTGTCGAGCACCATAATGCTGATCTGCACGTTCTCCGCAGCGGCTGCGGCCTCGCACGCCGTGGCGATCCGCTCCGCCGTCGCCAGGTTGATGGTGGTGAAATCCTGAATCTTCTCGGCGGTCTTGCCGCTCACGACGAACTGCTCGGGAACATTCTGCGCCAGCGCCGCGCCGGCAAGCAGAATGGCGCCCGCGCCCAAGCACACAGTCTGAAGTTTCATTCCTGTCCTCCCCTCCCGGCGGAACCGGCTGCCGGTCTGAGACAGTATACTCCGCGAGCGTCCGAAGATCACTCGTAGAAGGCCGGAGCCTTCTTCAGCTTTGCGTTGCCGAGGAAATCATGCTGGATCCACAACTGCGCGCCTGTCTTCTTCAGAAAGGCTTCGAGTTTCGCGCGGGACGCCGCCGTTTGCTCCTTATTGAACTCGGTGACCGGCAGGCGGGTCAGAGTGCGCTCTTCCGGATAGTGGTAGAGATCGCCGCTCAAGACTACCGGCCCCGTTTTGGCCAGTTTCAAAAAGAGCGATTGATGCCCCGGCGTGTGGCCCGGCGTCGACAGGATAACGACTTTGCCATCCCCGAATACGTCGTATTCGTCTTTGTCGATGATCACCGTTTTACTGTTCTTCAACTCGCTGTAGTTAGCCGGATCGGATCGCGGGATCGGCTCGGCGGAGAACATGCGGTCGCGCTCGACCTGACGCACCAACCACGTCGAGCCGGCAAATGCGTTCGCGTTGGCGACATGATCGCCATGATAGTGCGACATCGCCAGATACGTGATATCCGCGGGAGTGTAACCGACCGCCGCGAGTTGGGGAACCAGCGGCTTGTCTTGCGTGACGACACCCGCTTTGGCAGGCCCGCCGCCCGGAGGAAACGCCCGATCGGGAATATCGCCGTTGTCCCACATCAGCGTGCCCTTGGGGTGCGCGACCAGGATGCACGGGATCGCCATCTCGGTGGACCCGACTTCTTCCTTCTTCAACGAGTAGGTATCGGCATTCGTGGTGTGAATGGTGCCGCAATCGAAGATGTAAAGCCGAAGCGATTTCGGCAGTTTCCCGGTCGCGGCGTGGGATGCCACCACCGCCAACCCTGTTCCCAGCGCCAGCGCGAGCGAGAACGCGGCCCGCATTCGGAAACGCGTTGATTGACTCGTGTCCATCCGGATAGTTTACACGAGCAGATCATGACACCAGCCTCGGCAAGTTTCAGCTATCCTCGTCAACATGCCCACCACATATGGAAACGGCAAAATCTGCTATCTCGAAATCCCGGCGGCTGACGTGGAGCGCTCCGCGGCGTTTTATCAGAGTGTGTTTGGGTGGCAGATCCGGCGCCGCGGCGATGGCAGCGTGGCCTTTGATGACGCCGTCGGCGAAGTCAGCGGAACCTGGAGAACCGGCCGGCCGGTCGCCAATTCCCCCGGAGTGCTCGTCTACATCATGGTAAAGAGCGTGGAGAAGACGATGGCAACCGTGATGGCGCAGGGGGGCAAGATTGTCCAGCCGATCGGCGCCGATCTCCCGGCGATCACCGCCCGCTTTTCCGATCCGGCCGGCAATGTGCTCGGGCTATATCAGCAGGCGGGACTCTAGTTCCTACTCAAGGCCGCGGCGCCATTTTCAGGGACGCGCCACGCGCGGAACGCCCGTATATGTTCCTGGAGATGCCTCGAAAGCTTGCTTGCAAGTCCGGGAACAGAAATAGTAGGTCGCGCCCAAATGGGTGAGCTTTCCGGCGGCCTTGGCTTCGTCCACGTCCCGCCGGCAAACGGGGTCCTTGGAATAGATGGGCGACCCATCGGAGTGATCTTGCAAGCCGAATGGTTCCTCCATGGTCAACTCCTCCATTCTCATTTTGCGCCTGGTGGCGCGGGGGAGCGATGGGCGGATGTAACCTCGCGCACTTATCGTCGAGCTTCGAGTGATTCTAGAGTTGCTTCCATTTCGGCTTTCAAGCAGGCGATCAGAGCGGCGGCGGACATGCGGCGGGCCATGCGAAGACCCTGTCCCGCCCAAAGGGACAGGTAGTCCGCGCGGCCCTGGCGCGCGGCCTCGCTCCGCATTGGGCGCGTCAGCGCGTTCTGCAACGGAAAGGGCAGGATGGCCTCGGCCGTGTGCTCGTACGCGCGCAGGACGCGATTGACGATGCCGCGCGCCGGCCGGCCGGAGAACGCCCGTGTCGTTTTCGTCTGATGCTCGGTCGCATCGAGGATCGCCTGCTGATACGCGGGAGCAACGCCGGCTTCGGTGCAGGTTAGGAAGGCAGTGCCTAGTTGCACGCCCGCAGCCCCAAGCACTAGGGCAGCCGCAATGCCGCGTCCGTCCATGATGCCGCCGGAAGCGATGACCGGCACTGGCACGGCGTCCACGATTTGCGGAACCAGCGACATCAATCCGATCATTCCGGAATCGAAATCGGTAGCGAACGTTCCCCTATGTCCTCCGGCCTCGCTTCCCTGCGCTACCACCCCATCGACGCCCAGTTCGACCAGGGCCTGCGCCTCTGCCACGGTGGTCGCGGTGCCGATGAGGACTATCTTCCGGCGTTTGACCTCTTCCACGGCACGTTGCGGCACCGTGCCAAACGTAAAACTAAAGACCGATGCGCCCGTTTCCAGTGAAGCCGCCAGTTGATCGTCGAATGCTGCCGCGGGAGGCGTTGGCGGCTCGGGCGCCGGCAATCCCAATTCGGCAAAGTACGGTGTGATGGCTTCAACTGCCCGCGTCATTGAAGCCGCGTCCGCGCCGGGTGAGGGAAGCGGGGCAAACAGGTTTATACCAAATGGCCGAGAGGTTTTCGCCCGGATGGCGCGGCTGCGTTCGAGAATGCCCTCCGGGGTGAGATAGGCTGCTCCGATCGATCCGAATGCGCCGGCGTTCGAAACGGCGGAAACCAGATCGGCGGTGTCGCCGCCTCCGGCCATCGGCGCCTGAATCACGGGGACGGACAGATTCAACAGTTCCGTAAGAGGAGTGCGGATCGCCATAGGGAATTAGACGCGGGCTTGTGCAATCCGCCGCAGAAAAACGCGGCGCCCACAAAAAGCGTCCGTCCCCGCTTAGGAGATCATCACTTTGCGGGGGAACTGGCCGTTGTCTTCGAGAAACGTTTTCTTGCGGCTGAGATCCGCTGCGGTGGCTTGTACCGTGCCGTTGCCGTCGGTGGCGCGCGAAACCAGCGTGTGTTCGCCGGGCGTCGCGCCCTCCCACTTGCAGGTGAACAGCTTCCACGAGTATTGCGTGTTGGAGCGGTCCAGCTCGGCCTTCTGCCAAGGGCCGTTGTCGACCTGAACTTCGACCGACTTCAATGGCGTTCCATCGTTCAACACGAACCCGAGAATCTGATGGCCGTTTCCGTTCTTGCGCACGCGCGCAATCACGGACTTCAGATGCATGCGCGTGACCTCGTTTTCAACGAACTGCGTTTGCGGGTCCTTCTCCTCGCCGGTGCCGCCGACGGCGCGGAGCGTACGATACCAACGTGCCTGGAAGTTCCCCAGGAAGCGCTCTTCCTGCAGGTGCACTTCCGAGAGCCACTTCACATTCGCCACGCCGTACCAACCCGGCATCATCAGGCGCACCGGAAATCCCTGGTTGAGAGTGAGCGGATCGCCGTTCATCGAATACACCACGAGCGGTTCCGGCTTCATCGCGTTTTCGAGCGTGACACTGCGGCCGAATTGCTGTTCCAATTTGAACGTCTGCTGCCGGAATACCACGTCCTGCATTCCGCGGTCGGTGCCAAAGAAAACCACCTCGCGCGCCTGCGCCTGAATCCCTACCTGCTTCAGCAGCGAGCTGAGGCGGACCCCGGTAAACCGGCCGCAGGAGGCAAGCCCTTCCATCGCACGGCCGCTGTTGCCGGAGCACTCGAACCCGAGCACCATCTCCGTCGATTTCATGGCGCGCAGGTCCGCCAGCGAGAATTCAGCGGGCTTTTTCACCATCCCGGTGAACTTGAGCCGGTATTGCATCGGATCGATTTCCGGTTTGTTGAAGTGCTGCGTCGTGAAGAACTGATCCTTCGGCGTCAGCATGCCGTCAATTTTCCGGATATCGTACAACCGCGCCGGCGAATTGGGGTTGTTGGGATTGAAGGTCTTCGGGATGTCCGTGAAGGGGACATCGGCTTCGCCCTGCGCCAGAGCCGGTATTGCCGATTCCGGAATCAAAGCGAGAACGCTCGCACCAGCGAGCCCCATACGGACCGCATCGCGGCGAGTCATCTGATCGGACATGGCCTGCCTCCTGCCTTCGTCAAGTGTATCCCAGACGGGACACTTGCAGGAAAACATGGCCGGCAGCCGCGCGGGCTGAGCGGCGGACTACCGGCATTCGGGAAGCTCAGTTAGTCTGGAGCGCGCCGAGATCGAAACCAACGTCCATCGGGCGGGAGCGGTTCTCGTAGTCCAGCGCGCCGGCGGGACGGGCGATGCCGGCGCCGATCGCCGGGCTACCGGGCTGCAGGTGAAAATCGAGCGGCCCTAAGAGACTATTCACGAAGTTCGGATCCACGCCGAGCAGATTATTGCCGACCGCGCACTTCGATCCGTTGTCCCAGATGCTGCCGGAAGTTGTGAGATTGTTCTGGATGGTGCAGCCGCCGATCGAGCTTGCTTCCCACGTTACCACTGCGGTGCCCAGCGGCTGATAAAAGATGTTGTTTTCGATGACGACCTTCGAGATAGGCTCGCTTTCCCACAGGATGATCTGTCCCTCTCTATTGGGATTCAAATAAGCGAACGTGTTGTTGGCGATGTAGAGGTTCGAGCCCCCCGCAATCTGAATGTCCCAGCCGTGCACCTGGTTGAAGAAGATGTTATTGATGACGGTCAGATTCGAACTATACGAATAAATAGCGTGCTCCTGGTTGACCGTCGTTCCACCGCCGATATTGTGAAACACATTTCCATCGAAGGTGATGTTGTATTCGTCGCTGTTCAGGTAAGTGCCGCTCGCACTGAGCGAACCTCCCGGACTGTTCCAGTTTCCGATATTCCGCATCTCGTTCCACTTCACCGTGATGTCGTGCGCATTGCCGTTGATATGGATGCCGTTGAAGCAGGCATTTTCGATGACGAATCCCTGGATCACCACATAAGAGACGTAGCTGGCGTCAAAGTAGGCCCGGGCGCCGTAACAATCGTAGTCACCGCGCGTGGCCGACGCCGCATTGAGAATTGCGCCGCCGCGATTCTGCGCCATGATCGTAATGGGGGCGTTGGGAGTGCCGGACTTCCTCAGCTGCACGACGTAACCGGCGTCGTCGACAGCGACCTGGCCTTCATTATCGTAAGTACCATCCATGACTACGACTGTATCTCCCGCTTGCAACGCGGATACCGCCCGGGAGATGTGGCGGAACGGGGCCGACGGATCGCCGGAATTGGAATCACTGCCGTCAGGAGACACGTAATAGGTGGCGGCATGCGCGAATCCGGAAAAAGAGAATAAAACAAGAGACGCTAGAAATGTTTTATTCGTGGAAAGCTTGCAGATAGAACTAAGATTCAAAGCTGTCGTACCTCGATTTTTGTGAATTTACGCCGAAGCTGTCGTCTCGAGAGGAGGAACTTCCGTCAGCGATGATCGGAGACGAGCAGGGTTTCAGCCAACCGGGCGCTTCACCCGAACCGGCTTAACCGCACGAGCCTGATGCAGTTCGGTCGCCATCAAGCCGCGACACTCGTTTCCAAAAGGTTACGTTACCTTAAGAACGCCGGGAGACTCGGATTTGCGCAACCGAGGAAAATGCGTAGGAATTGATCTGAATGTGTGGCACTTGCACTCAATGGTGCACGAGTAGCTTCCGTCACCACAAGAATTCAAGCGCATGCAGAGCTTGGTGGGTAGGCATTCCGCCTGCCAATCGGCCGCGGAGCGGCCTTTTTCAGCAAGCTCGGCAGCCGCGCTGGGCGAACGGCGGCTGCCGGCATTCGGGAAGCTCAGTTAGTTTGGAGCGCTCCGAGAGCGAAACCAAAATCCATCGGGCGGGAGCGGTTCTCGTAGTCTAGGTCGCCATACCAATAGGGGATGCCGCGACCGATCGCCGGGCTTCCGGGTTGCAAGTGGAAATCGAGCGGTCCAGACAAGCCATTCACGAAATTCGGATCCACGCCAACGAGATTATTGGCGACCGCGCAGCTCGATCCGTTGTCCCAGATGCTGCCGGAGGTGGTGAGATTGTTCTGGAAGGTGCAGCCGTTGATCGAGGAGGCTTCCCACGATACGACTGCGGTGCCCAGCGGTTGATAAAAGATGTTGTTTTCGATGATTATGTTCGAGATCGGCTCGCTTTCCCACAAGACGATCTGTCCTTCTCTGCTCGGATTGGAATAGGCGAAAGTGTTATTGGCGATGAAGATGTTCGAGCCACCGGCGATCTGAATATCCCAGCCGTGCACCTGGTTGAAGAAGATGTTGTTGATCACGATCACGTTGGAAGCATAGCTGTAGATCGCGTGCTGCAGGTTGACAGAGGATCCACCGCCGATGTCGTGAAACACGTTTCCATCGAAGGTGATGTTGTACTCGTCGGGATTCAGGTAGGTGCCGGAGGGATTCCAAGGCTCTGCGGCGTTCCAGTTCCCGATATTTCGAATCTCATTCCACTTGACCATGATGTCGTGCGCGGTGCCATTCATGTGAATGCCGCTGAGACACGCATTTTCAATGACAAATCCCTGGATGACCACATACGAGACATAGCTGGCGTTAAAGTAAGCCCAGGCGCCGTAGCAACCAAGCGGACTGCGCGTGCTCGACGCCGCATTGAGAATCGCGCCGCCGCGATTCTGGGCCATGATCGTGATGGGGGCATCGGCGGTGCCGGAGTTCCTCAGTGTCACCACGTAATCGCCGCCGTCGGGTTGCGCGACCTGGCCTTCGTTATCGTAGGTCCCATCCATGACGATGACTGTGTCGCCTGCCTGTGCCGCGGCTACTCCGCGCGAGATGTGCTGGAACGGCGAATTCGCATCGCCTGGGCTGGAATCGTTGCCGCCGGGCGATACATAGTAGGAGGCAGCGTGCCCGAACGTGGAAAAACCAAATAATATAAAAGAAGCCAAAAGTGTCTTTTGATTGCCGGTCGTGCAGATCGAACGAAGATTCAAAGCTGTTGTACCTCGATTTGTGGAATTACGCCGAAGCTTTCGTCGCGCGAGAAGGAGTTCTGTCAGAGCTCCCTGCGAGACGGGTGAATTTCGGCGTTTGGTTTACGGCGAGGCCGAACGCATTCGCGTTTGAGCCGCGTGAACTGTTTCCTACATCACGAAGCTATAGTAGTTTTCCGCAACGGGATACACCAGTGGGGCATTAGTTAGGCCTAACGATTTTGGCCCCGGAAGGACGCACCAACTAGGAGGTACTGAACCGAACGATAGAGAATCTACTGCACCCGCCGCGCGATTGACTTCGCTTGTAGAAACAACATCAGATAGTCGGGGCCGCCGGCTTTGGAATCGGTGCCCGACATGTTGAAGCCGCCGAACGGATGCGCGCCGACCATGGCGCCGGTGCACTTGCGGTTGAAATAGAGGTTGCCGACGTGGAACTGTTCCTTGGCCTGACGAAGGTGATCCGGGTCGTTCGAGAAGACCGCACCGGTCAGACCGTACTCAGAATTGTTGGCAAGCTCCAAGGCGTGCTGGAAATCGCGGGCTTTGCTCACCGCCAGCACCGGGCCGAAGATTTCTTCCTGGAAGATTCGCGCCGTGGGTTCGACATCGGCGATGACTGTAGGCGCGATGAAATATCCATCGCCCGCGGCGGGCGCGCCGCCCGCCACCAGCCGCCCTTCCTTCTTTCCGGTCTCGATATATTGCAGGATGCTCTTGCGCGCGCTTTCGCTAATCACGGGGCCCATGTAGTTTCGCGGATCGTCCGAAGGCCCGACCACAAGGGCCTTCACCTTCTCCGCGAGTTTCTCGACGAAGGGTTGATAGACTTTTTGATCGACGATCGCCCGCGAGCAGGCGGAACACTTCTGGCCCTGGTAGCCGAAAGCGGAGACCAGCACGCCGTCGACAGCTTTATCAAGATCGCTATTGGCGTCGACGATGATGGCGTCCTTGCCGCCCATCTCGGCAATCACGCGCTTGATCCAAAGCTGGCCCTTCTGGGGCTTGGCGGCAAGCTCGTTGATCCGCAGACCCACGTCGCGGGAGCCGGTGAAGCACACGAAGCGGGTTTTGGGGTGCTGCACCAGCACGTCGCCGACGGCGGACCCGCTGCCGGTGAGGAGAGTGAAGCTGTTTTCGGGGAATCCGGCTTCGAGCAAAACCTCGGCGAATTTGGCGGCGATGGTGGGAGTCTCGCTGGAAGGTTTGACGATCGTGGTGTTGCCGGTCACGAGCGAGGCCACCGTCATTCCCACCAGGATGGCAAGTGGAAAATTCCACGGCGGGATGACGATGCCGACGCCCAGCGGAAGGTAAACCAGTTCGTCCTGCTCGCCCGGGAGTTGATGAATCTTTTGCGGACTGGCCAGCCGCGCCATCTCCCGCGCGTAATATTCGCAGAAATCGATGGCTTCGGAAACATCGGCCTCGGCCTCCGGCCAGGTCTTCCCGGCTTCGTAGACCAGCCAGGCGTCGAACTCGAGTTTGCGGCGGCGCAGGACGCGCGCCGCGTCGAGCAGCATGCGAACGCGCTCCTCGGCAGGGGTATGGCACCACTGCGGAAAATAGGAATATGCACATTCGACGGCGCGGTTGGCGAGTTCCGCCGTCGCTTTGTGATGGACGCCCACCACTTCCCGGATGTTCGACGGGTTGAGCGAATTCAGCTTGTCACCCGTGGAAATCTGCTCGGAGCCTATGCGTAACGGGTACTCGCGGCCGAATTGGGCGCGCACGCCGCGCAGCGCATCCTCCATGGCCTGGCGGTTGGCGGTTTGGGAGAAGTCGGCGTAGGGCTCGTTGCGAAATTCCGGAAGGCGTTCCATACCTTCATAGTGGCACGACCGAGAAGGCGGTTTTGGGGTGTTCGGCAATGCGGGCGAACGCTACCGCGCTGTCATGGGCGAAGCCGCACACCCAATCTCCCCGAACCGCGGCGCCGAGCCATTTGGTTTTGGTCTCGATCGCTTCGAGGGGGTAGAGATCGAAAGCCGTCACCCATGTGGGTTGAATGTGCGCAGCTGTGGGCACAAGATCGGAAAGGAAACAGAAGGTGCGGCCGGTGCTTTCGGCGGTGATGACCATCATGTCGCGGTTGTGCCCCGGTGCGCGGCGCATCCAGACACCGGGCACCACTTCGCAATCGCCATCGACCAGAGTCATCTGGCCGGACTCGACCAGCGGATCGTAATTGGCGTCGATGTAGCTGACGCGATCGCGCGCGAGGCGCTGGTGCGCGTGCTCCCATTCCCCGCGCGCGGTGAAATAGCGGGCACGGGGAAAGGCGGGCTTGGGACCTCCCGGGCACAAGATCGTGTTGCCGCCGCAGTGGTCAAAATGCAGGTGGCTGTTGATCACAACGTCGATCGATTCCGGATCGAAGCCGTGGCGCGCAATGGTCTCGGCCAGCGGCTCCGATTCGGGCGGAAGCTTCATCCGTTCCCGGGCGCGCGCTTCCAGCTTGTCCCCTTCAGCCGTCTCGACGAGAACCGTGTGATCGCCCGTGCGAATGAGGTAGCAATTGAAGCCCACCGGGATGCGATTGAGCTCGTCGGACTCGATCTTGCGGCCCCACAAAGTCTTCGGGACGACTCCGAAGAAAGCCCCGCCATCCCACCAGTGGATCGAGTGGCAGATCAAGGAGACTTCAAAGTCGCCCAGCGGGAGGGTAGTCACGGACGGCCGATCAGCCTCTCACCAGCTTGCGGCCGCGGTCAAACAGGTCGACCGCGTCTTCCACAAGCTTGCGGCCGCGGTCGAACATGTCGCGGCTGGCCTCCACGACGTTCTGGCTGCTCTCCACCACCGCGTCGCGGCCCTTCTGGGTCGTTTCGGCGATGTATTCGCGGGTTTCCTTCCCGCTCTTTGGCGCATAGAGGATTGCCACGGCCGCGCCGATGACAGCCCCGGTGAGAAACCATCCGAGAGCGTTGCTGCTTTCTTCCCTGGCGTTCTGCTCATCCCGAGTCTTTTCCGACACTTGCTGCCTCCCGAAGCGGTCAAAGCCGCACCTTCCACATTCTGCGATAACCCGGAGTCATGGCGCAAGATCCCGAAGATTATTGACCTTCAGAGCCCGTCAATGCGGACGAAGGGGGCATCCTCGGCGAACCGCACGTCGACGATCTTGCAGGCCCGCCGTCTCCACGGCGAGTGGGTCCAGGCCGTCGCGGGCTGCGTGCTCGGCCGCGGGGCCGCGGCCGGCGCATAGCTACTCCACGCCGCAATTCCGCCTCCTCGCTCCGTCTGAGCCGTACCGTTATGGTTGAATCAACCCCATCCGAATCGCCGCTCGTGCGAGGTCCACAGCCTCGTGAACCCTTTAGCTTGGAGTGGAGATGGTTCCGGTGAACGAGTACCGTCTTGAACGCTATACCCAGGATCTCAGCGGTTTTCCGCGAAGAATTACCCGAGGCGATTAACATTGGGATCAGTGGGCTTACCGTCGTCAGTTGCAGCCTTTTTCGCATTGCTCGAATTTTAGGATGAACGGATTTCGCGCGTGTGATCATCCCTAGTCTTCAGACCGCGTACGCGGAAGCGCTGTAGGCTAGATTAATACCCACCCATCTCTTCTTAGCACTTGGCCGTACTGGCGTCTATCTGGGTTTCGAAACGCGGGCGCCGTCCTTCTGCAACAGTGGAAGCAGTCGATGGCTCTCGCGCCGAGACCTGGCTATTGTGCAGTGCCCCGAGGTTGGTCCGCTTCCCGCCAACACCTGAATGCGCGGAAACGGACAAACTCCCTTTCCGTTCTGTATGGCTGTTTACAGCCCGTGAACGACATTACGTTGAGCTTGTGCCAGAATCTCGCGAAGGGCAAGGCTATGTCGAATCGGCTTGAGCTTCTACATCAGCGGAGCGAAGCGGCGAAGTGTCGCTACCGTGAGGCCCTTACAATTGAGCAACGACTTTATAGGAGTCGGCACACTGGCCACACACAGCACGAGCGGGATGAGAACCAAAACCTCTGGCTAACGCAACACAGGAGGGTGATGGACCTGCTGCGTGAATATGGTCAAATGCAGCACGAGACGCGCGACCAACGCGAATTAGAACGCCACTGGAGAGAGCGATGGGACAAGACCAAGCTCGATCTTGACGCGGCACGCGCTCAAGTTGAATCGGTCAAAGATTCACCCAGCGTGAACGGCCCTAATAACTCGTATGCTTATGCCTCGGCGCTTAGTCACGAAAGCGCCGCGCTCATGGAATACTCCAGAGTTCTGCGGATCTACACAGATTTGGTAGTTCACGGCAAAATACCAGAGGGCAATGAGCGGCAAGCCGCAGATGCCGAAGACGGGTAGTCGCCGCGCTCGTGGAGATTAGGCGCCGCTCCTTGGCTCTCTGCTGCTCGGTTTGGGGTGTCACCCCGCCCAATCCGACCTACGATTTGAGTTCAGGGAACACGAGCGTCGCCATGCCCGTCGAGTCCACCGTCAGCCGCGCAGCTTCAAGAGCGGTTACGGATGCACCCAAGCGGCTAAAATGCTCAACAAGCTCTTCAAATGATTTGAACCGCCGCGCCGGATCAAAAACACCCGTCGAGTCCTCTAAACGAATTTCGACAGCTGTAATGACGTGTGGGTGCTTGTGGATCAGGAACCGGCGCGTCACAATCGAATGCTACACCATTGGAGCTTCCGGGTCATCGGGGCGGCGCCGCTCCGCTTTGGGGGCAAAGACCCAAGCACTGAATCGATAGAGGGCATCCTTGAACCGGCGTTGCACCTCCAGTCTCTCTTCGGGTTTCGCGTTGCGAAGGGCCTTCTGCGCCTCGTCTAGGTCCGCTCGTAAGTGCCCGGGGCGCGTGGTGAACGCATGAGGCGCACACCGTAGGCCGGTACCCATCTTCGATAACAGACTATTGACTCCGATAATCCTGAAGCGTATTGTGAGATTGGAATTGGCCTTTCAATGAGCTGTCACGGTCAACGGAGAGGAGGTTAAGAGCTGCTAAACGGTAGGTCATAAAGGGGCGACTGTCACGCCACAAACTGTGCCAACCATCAGTCGCCCCTCCAATTTCACAAGAAACAAGCAAGCCTTGGCAATGCCCCTGCTGTGCGCCGTTGGCCTACTCCCACGCGGATAAATCCGGCGGACCCTATATAGCTCTTGCGACGGCAATCTCCTCCGGCACCAGCTTCTTAATCGCCGCCTTCAGATCCCTCGCGCTGAAGGGACGCTCAAGAATGAATACATCATCGGGTGGAAGCTCCAGCAACTCCGCATTCTGCCGCTCGGTCCAGCACTCGCAAGACAAATCTGTAGTTAAGATAATGCGCAGGCTGGAGTTCCACGCCCGCAGCAGCGACGCGAGTTCCATGCCCGACACCAAACCCAACTCGGTGTCGCATACCAGGAGATCAATTTCCCGATGATTGCGACAGATGTCCAGCGCTTCCACGGGCGATGTGGCCTCGAGGATATGGTATCGACCAGCCAATTCCCATCGAAAAACATTCCTCGCGATTGGCTCGTGATCGATAAAGAGAATGCTCTTCATTGCACCACTCCTTCTGCTGGTTCCAAAACAACACGCTCGCCACTCGCTTCATTGATTATTAGCTCACCGCGAGCGTCAATGATCCACGTCTCACCCGGAACCGTGATCTCGGTAGCTCTTGCCAG
>DASXAK010000117.1:0-10326 GCA_036406715.1 Bryobacteraceae bacterium
GTCATGCTGGAAAACATCGTCCGGCATATCGAAAAGGGAGAGAAACCGCGCGTCGCCGCAATTCTTGGCTCCAAAGAGATTGGCTTCACCATCGTTTCGATGACGCTTTCGCTGGCGGCGGTTTTTATTCCGATTCTGTTCATGTCCGGAATTCTCGGCCGCCTCTTCCGCGAATTCGCGGTTACCATTTGCGCTGCCATTTTGATTTCGGGATTGGTATCGGTCACCCTGACCCCCATGCTGTGCAGCCGCTTCCTCCGCGAACCCAAGCCCGAGCGCCACGGTGCGATGTATCGCTGGATCGAGCGCGCTTTCGACGGCACTCGGAATCTCTATGGAGTGACTTTGCACTGGGTATTGGCGCACCGCGCCGTCATGATCCTGACGTTCTTCGGCGTCATCGCGGCCACCGCCTATCTCTATGTAGCCGTGCCAAAGGGATTCATTCCCGATACCGACAACGACGCCTTCAATGTCAACATGCAGGCGGCGCAGGGGACCTCGTATTACCAGATGATTCAGTACGGCGAGCGGGTCGCCAACATCGTCGTGAAAGACCCCGATATCGAAAGCTTCTTCATGCGCACCGGCGGCGGCGGCGGATCCTCCAACTGGGGCAATCTCAATGTCAATCTGAAGCCGCGGCGCGAGCGCAAGGCGACCGTCGTCGATATCGTCAATCGCGTACGGCCGCGCATCTCCAACATTCCTGGCCTGCGCGTTTCGATGCAGATCCCTCAGGCGATCCGGGTAGGCGGCCGCAATTCGAACGCGAGTTACGACTACACGCTGTACGGCCCGGATACCCAGGAACTCTACGCTGTCGCGCCCAAACTGGAAGAGGCGGTCCGTCATCTACCCGGTTTGGTCGACGTGATCAGCGATCTGCAGGTCACGAATCCCCAGATTCAGATCACCATCGATCGCGACCGCGCCGCCGCCCTCAACATCGACTGGAACAACATTTCGAGCATGCTGTACGACGCGTTCGGCCCGCAGTTAGTGTCCACGATCTATGGCACCAACGCCCAATACCGCGTCCTGCTCGAGCTGCTGCCCCGCTACCAACGCCAGGAAGACTCGCTCAAGCTCCTCTACCTGAAATCGAGCACCGGACAACTGGTTCCGCTCGATGCCATTGCCAACCTGAAACTGAACGCCGGTCCGAACAGCATCCCGCATTCCGGCCAGTTGCCGTCGGTAACCATCTCTTTCGGCCTGCGAAAAGGCTTTTCGCTCGGCCAGGCCACCGACGAGATCGAGCAGACGGCGCACGAGGTTCTTCCCGCCAATATCACTGGAACCTTCCAGGGCTCCGCCAAGCTCTTCCAGGACTCGATGAAGAACATGGGCCTATTGCTCATGATTGCCATTCTGGTGGTGTACATCGTCCTCGGCGTTCTCTACGAAAGCTATATCCACCCGCTCACGATTCTCTCCGGGCTGCCCTCTGCCGGCTTCGGCGCCCTGCTCACGCTCCTGCTCTTCAAGATCGAGCTCAGCATCTACAGTTTCGTCGGCCTAATCATGCTGATCGGGATTGTGAAGAAGAACGCAATCATGCAAATCGATTTCGCGCTCGAGGCCGAGCGAGCCGGCAAGCCGCCGCTCCAGGCGATCTACGACGGCTGCATGATCCGCTTCCGCCCGATCATGATGACCACGATGGCCGCCCTGCTCGGCGGGATCCCGATCGCGCTAGGCTATGGGTCCGGTGGTGAAGCCCGCCGCCCGCTCGGCATGGCGGTGGTCGGTGGCCTTGCCTTCTCACAACTAATGACGCTCTATCTCACTCCGGTCGTCTACACCTACATGGCGTCATTCCTCGAGAAATGGCGCCGCTCTCGCAAGAGCAAGGGATCTCGCGAAGTTCTCGAGCCGGCATTGCAATCGGGCGACTAGAAGGCCCAATCACCCAATTCCTTCTCACTGAAGCCGTGTGTGACTAGTTCGGTCGAGCCCACAAAGCTTTGGAGCCCTCGCTTTTGAACACGTTCAGATTGTTCTTGACAACCTTGTCCCATCCGCGTACTCTTAAATTTGAACGCGTTCAGATTTTGCAAGGCGCGTTCGGAAGCGAGGTCCTCTATGTACATAGTCGCCTGTTACGTTACCTACCTCGCGGTCAGTCTCGCGGTGACCGTGTGGGTGGCCCGAACCCTCCACCGCAACGGCCGCAGTTTTCTGATCGATGCCTTCCAGGGTAATCGGGAACTGGCCGATTCCGTCAATCACCTGCTTGTCGTGGGTTTCTACCTCATCAACATCGGCTATGTGACCCTCGCCTTGCGGACGGCAGACCCGGTGCCGACGGTTCGCAGTGCGATTGAACTGGTCTGCGACAAGCTCGGTGTCGTGCTGATCGTGCTCGGCATCATGCACTTTCCCAACCTCTACGTGTTCAACCGCCTGCGTCGACGAGGCCAAGCCGAGCTTCGGCCGCCCTTTCCGCCGGATGCCCGGATTCCGGTGCAAGCCTGAGCCGCCGTGCCGCCCGTCACCAGTATCACGATTCTTTACGATGCCGCCTGCGGCCTCTGCACCCGCGCGAAACAGTGGGTCGCTGAGCAGGATCCGTTCATCGGAATCCGGTTCGTGGCCTCTGGTTCATCGGAAGCGCACGCGAGATTTCCCCGCCTTCCCACCGGCGAACTGGCGGTGGTGGCCAACACCGGAGAAGTCTGGCTCGGTAATCACGCCTGGATCGTTTGCCTGTGGGCCTTGCGGCGCTACCGCGACCTCGCTTTCCGGCTCACCAGCCCGTTGCTTTTGCTCATGGCTCGCGAAGCCTTCGCCGTCGTTTCGAAGAACCGTTCCGGCCTCTCCAACATGCTTTCCCTACAAAGCGAGCGCGAATTGGAGCAGCAGCTCAGAAAGGTCGTTGTCCCCCAATGCCAGACCGAGCGCAGATAAAGACCGCGCCAAAAAGCGAAGACACCCGTGAGCGGATTCTCCACGCCGCCCTGGAGTTATTCCAAATGCGCGGCTTCGAGGCCGCCACCATGCGGGAAATCGCCGAGCACGCAGGCGTCGCGACCGGCGCCGCCTACTATTATTTCGCCTCCAAAGACGCCATTGTCATGGACTTTTATCAGCGCTCCTGCGAGCGTATGCAGCCTATGATCGAGGCCGCCCTCCGCGACGCCAGCGGCCTGGAAGAACGGCTGCGGGAACTGATTCGCGTGAAGCTGACGCACTTTGCCCCGAACCGGGGAGTCCTCCGCGCCCTCCTGCGCAACGGCGCCGATCCCGGTTATCCCCTCTCGCCCTTCAGCCCCCAAACCAAGCCCATCCGGGACATCGACATCGATTGGTTTCGCCGCATGCTCGTCGATTGTGGCATCCGAATCCCCAAAGACCTGCAACCCCATCTACCCGGCGTGCTCTGGTTGTTTCAAATGGGAGTAATCTTTTTCTGGGTGATCGACGAATCGCCGGGGCAGGAACGAAGCGACCGTCTTCTGCGTCTCGCGGCACAATGCGTGACTTCTCTGATCCGGGTCTCCTCGTTCCCGCTTCTGCGCCCCGTGCGCAAAACGGCGCTGGAACTGGTCGGGATCGTCAGCGGCGCCGCGTCGTAACCGAACCCGGCGGCTGACTCGCTGGTTCGGGCGCTACCGCCTCACAAAAAACGACACCGCCAGCCCAAACCCGATCACAATCACGATCCGCCTCACCACGCGCGCGCCCATCTTCCGCGCCAGGCCGGCGCCGCCGTATCCTCCGGCGATTGCTCCAACTGCCATCAGCACCACGTCCGGCCAGAACACCATCCGGTTCGCCATGAAATAGACCACCGCCACGCCATTGATCGCGCCCCCGAGCAAAACCCGCAGGCCGTTCATCTGGTGCATGTCGGTCAACCCCATCAGGCCGAGCGCAGCCAGCATGAAAATCCCGATTGCCGCACCGAAGTATCCGCCGTACACCGCCACGAAAAACTGAAAAATCATTGCCCCGGCCAGCCAGTGCGACGGCCGGCGCACCGCGGTCTGCGCAGTCTTCATCCACCGCTGAACCGAATCGTGGACCATGAACAGCACCGTCGCGAACAGCAGCAGGTACGGGATCAGCCGGTCAAAAACCGCTGCGCTCGTGAATCGCAGCAACCACGCGCCCGTCAGTCCTCCGATCACGCTCGGAACCAGCAGCCAGAAGAGTCGCGGGTCCACCGCCCGCAATTCCCGCCGATATCCCCAGACACTGCCCAGCGTTCCCGGCCAGATCGCCACCGTGCTGGTCGCATTCGCCGTCACGGAATTGAGTCCCAGCCAGATGAGTGTCGGAAAGGTGACAAGTGTCCCTCCCCCGGCTACCGAATTGATGAGCCCGGCCGCCAGGGCCGCTCCGAACGCGGCGGCGGCATGCAGCAGGTCAAGTCCGTGCACGCAGCCCTAGATCGCCCCGCCCGCCGCATTTGCCGCCTGTATGCTCCGAATGAAATCCGCGGCCGGCAAGGTCCACCCGAAATAATTCTCTACGTTCTGCACGGTCGCATCGTGCAGCGCCGGCGACCCGGCGGCCATTGCCGCATCCGTGATCAGAACGGGCCAGTAATCCAGAAAAAACGCATCGCGCAGCGTCGATTCAACGCAGACATTGGTTGCGATCCCAGTGAAAAACAGGTAGCGAATCCTCCGCTGCCGCAGTTCCGTATCGAGCCTCGTGTTCGCAAATCCGCTGTACCGCTTCTTCACGATCACGAGATCGCTGGGCTGCGGCGTGAGCTCGTCCACAATGTCGAAGTCCCAGGTACCAATCGTCACCAGCTTGCCTCTGAGCTCGGGACGGCAGTTCATCATCCGAATGGCCAGTTCCTTGTGCCAGTTCGGCGAGCTCGGCCCGCCACTATCACTCAAATCCGCCTTGTATCCCATTTGCAGATAGACAATCGGGATCCCCGCCGGCCGGGCGGCTTCCAAAATATCGGCGATCGATCGAACTACTTCCGGGGCGCCTGAAATATCGGCGCCCGCCAGGTCCAGCAAGCCGTTCCTGCTGGCAAAGGCATTCTGCATATCGACCACCACTACTGCCGACTCGCGAAAATCCACTTCCACCGGCTCGGGCTTGGCGTTCAGCTTCGGCATCCTCTCAGTGTACTGCCGGCGGTTATCATGGTTACATCCGTGGCCGGCGTCTACCTGTCGTATCCTTTCTGCGCCCAGAAGTGCACGTACTGTAACTTCGCTTCCGGCGTATTTCCGCGCGCCCTCGAGCCTGAATACCTTCAGACGCTCGCTGCCGAACTGCGCGCGCACCGCTGGGAGTGGACGCCCGAAACCGTTTATCTGGGCGGCGGTACGCCCAGCATGCTGGCCACGGAGGATCTCCGCACAGTCCTGGAACTCGTCCCAGGCCGCCCTTGGGCGGAAGCCACTCTCGAAGCCGCGCCCGGCAACATCAACGCCGAACGCGCCCGAGCGTGGGCTGAGAGCGGTATCAGCCGCGTCAGCCTCGGCGTCCAGTCGTTCGTGGAAACTGAAATCCGCCGCACCGGCCGCAAGCACACCGCCCAGACCGTCGAAACGGAAGTTCAGATTTTGCGTGAGGCCGGCATTGCCAATGTGAATATTGATCTGATCGCCGGCCTCTCGGGCCAGACGGAGACAAGCTGGAACGAATCCCTCGACTGGATCGAGCGGCTCGCTCCTCCCCACGTCTCCGTTTACATGCTGGAGGTCGATGAGGATAGCCGCCTCGGCAGAGAAATGCTGCTGGGCGGCGTGCGATACGGCGCAGCCGACACCCCGACCGAGGATCAGACCGCCGCCTTCTACGAGGCGGCTGTCGCGCGCCTCGCCGCTCTCGGCATCCCACGCTACGAGATCTCTAATTTCGCCCACCCCGGTTTCGAGTCGCGGCACAACTTGAAGTACTGGAAGCTGGAGCCCTACGCCGGATTCGGCGCCGATGCGCACTCGTTCGACGGGCGCACGCGCCGCCAGAACCCCGAATCTGTAACGGAGTATCTTGAGGGCCGCCCTTCGGAATCCACCCCGGCCCGCCCGGACGAAGAACGCTTCTTCGTCGGCCTCCGGCTGGCCGCCGGCATCCGCCCGGAGACCGGTGACTGGCTCCGGTTCGCGACTCCCATCCAGCAATTCCTCGATGCCGGTCTGCTCGAAACCGACGATGGCGTTCTCCGTCTCACCGGCCGGGGCGTGCTTCTCTCCAACGAAGTGTTCCAGGAGTTTGTCATTCCATGATCGATTTGCGCAGCGATACCGTTACCAAGCCGACTCCCACCATGCGCCAAGCCATGCTGGAAGCCGAGGTGGGCGATGACGTCTACGGCGAAGATCCGACTGTCAACCGCCTCGAAGAACGCGCGGCCGAAATCACCGGCAAGCAGGCGGCTTTGTTCGTCCCCACCGGCACCATGGGGAACACCATCGCGGTCAAGATCCATACCGAGCACGGCCAGGAAGTCATCTGCGAGTCGCGCTCGCACCTGCTCAATTACGAACTGGCGATGATGGCCTGGTTCTCGGGCTGCGTCGCGCGTCCCATTTCCGCTGACGACGGAATTCTCTCCTGGGACCAGATCAAACGCGAGATCCGCCCGCTCGGACCGCATTGGGCGCCCACCGGTCTGATCGAAATCGAGAACACCCACAATATGGCCGGCGGGACGGTCTATCCCATCCGAGTCATCCGCGAAATCTGCGCCGCCGCCCACGAGCGCGGCTTGAAAGTGCACATGGATGGGGCCCGCGTGTTCAATGCCTCGGCGGCTACCGGTGTGCCGGTTCGCGACATCGTGGCCCCGGCGGACACTGTGATGTTCTGCCTCTCCAAGGGTCTGGGCGCTCCCGTTGGCTCGATGCTGGCCGGCCCGGCGGATGCCATCGCGCGCGGCCGCCTCTACCGCAAGCGTCTGGGTGGTGGAATGCGGCAGGCGGGGGTCATTGCCGCCGCCGGCATCGTCGCCCTGGAAGAGACCCCCAAGCGTCTTGCCGACGATCACCTGAACGCCAAGTTCCTCGCCGAGGGCTTGGCCCGCATCCGGGGCGTTCAGGTCGATCCGGCCAAGGTCATGACCAACATCGTCATCTTCAACGTGAGCGGCACCGGAATGGCTAGTCCCGACATCAGCCTCCGTCTCAAGCAATCGGGCGTGCTGATCAATGGCATCAACGACCGCGAAATGCGTGCCGTGACCCATTACGACGTCGACCGCGCCGGATGCGAACAAGCTCTGGGCGCCATGGCGCAGGCCGTCGCCGGAAGAGCCGTGGCTTAGCCGAGCAGCGCCGTCAGCTCGGAAACTTTCTTGACCTGGTCGAAGTCTCGAATCATCGCCAGCACGGATTCAATCCGTTTCGCGGGCAACCCCGACTCCGGCATCAACGCCTTGTACTTGGCTTCGATTTCCGCCCACTCGATGCCGCGCGGCGCCGAGCCTCTCGGCGCATCCACGGTGCTGGTAAACCGCGCGCCCGAACTGGTGACCAGCGTAACCGTCGCGCCCCAGCTCCACTTGTATTGCACCGGAGGCGGCGCCGGGTCCGGCTGCACCAGGCCGATCAGCCGCGCCACTTCAACCCGGTGAATCTTTTCCGGCGTCGTATGAACCCACGAAAACTCTTTGTCGGCGATCGCGGACGCCACGAAGTAGGGCAGGCTGTGGATGGCTTCGATCATGTCGTGGGGCGCGGGGCTGCCGCCGCTGACGCGAATCTGCGGCCCCGATACGAGAATCCGCGCCACCTGCTCCGGCCGTATCCCAGCCTGCCGCGCCACATTGACCGCGGCTTCCACCGCCGGCTGGAGTGCGTGCGCTCCCGGCACCAGCTTGACCGCCAGGTAATCCGCGATTTGCCAACGCCGGTCGATGGGCCGCGTGAGGGCATCGGTATTCACTCCGCCGCCAAACACCGCCAGAAAACCACGCCGCGCCTCCAGCATGTCCGGATTCACGGTGTACCCGCGGCCGGCCGCGAGCGCCGCGTTTACCGCGCACTGGGCCGCATTGCCGGCATGATACTCGCGTGCCCAGCTATTGGTTCCAATCGACAGGCCGCCCATGGTGGTCGCGGTGATTCCGATCGCCTCGGCCATCTGCTCATCGGTTAGCCGAAGCAGCTTGCCGGCCGTCGCCGTTCCGCCGAACGCAACGATGATCGACGCATGAAACCCCTGCCCGAAGCTGCCGCTGACGGCTTCGCCGGCCTTCCCCAAGGACGCGCCGACGCGCCCCGCCGCTTCGTAGCCGGCGACCATCGCGGCGAGCACTTCCTGCCCCGTCGCCCCGGCGCGCTCGCCGAGCGCCAACCCTGTCGACGTCAGGCACGTGCCCGTGTGCGCGACGTTGCGCAGATCGCTATCGTCCGATGCCGCCGCATCGCTTTCCATGGAGTTCACCCGCGCCGCCAGAGCGACCGGCAGCCTGACGCCATCGAACCAGATGGACGCCTCGGGCTTGCCGCCCTGCTCCTTGGCCAGGTCGCGGATGATGCGCGCCGACCCGATCTCCCGCCCTGCCGCCGCGCTCGCCAGCGTACTGGCGATGATCATCTTGGCGTACTTGACCGGGGTCTCCGGCAGCTCGCGAAAATTGATGCGATTGAGAACGCGCGCGAGCGCGAGCGCCGCCGCCGGCGAGCTCTGCTGCGGCCAGGCCGCGACCGGTACACTGGCCAGCATCGCCTGTAGTGCCGAACGGCGCGTCAGCGCGCGAGCCGGATTGGGTCCCATGAGTGGCCGCAGTATATCACGCGTGCGATGGCCGGGTTCCCCACTGCAGGCGGCCGGACTGGCCTACCGGGTAAACACGCTCTTGCGGCACGCCGTGCAGAACTCCACGCCCTTCACATCCAGCCGCTCGACCCCATGGCTCGATGTCATGACGCACCGCCAGTCCGCGCAGTGACGCAGCCCGAAGGTGTGGCCGAGCTCGTGCACGGCTTCCTTCAGAAGCCGCTCCCGCAAGAGCTCTTCGCAGGCCGGCATGCCGTAGGCTTCCTCCCGCAGCCGCGCCAGCGACACCGTGGCGCAGTTGCCTTCCAGTTGCGCCTCGCCGAAGACGAAGGTGAGCACCGGCACGAACAGGTCGCAGGGCGTGACGCCGAGAACGCGCGCATTCGGATCGCAATGGAGCTGGAGGCGCTGCAGAATGGCGGTCGAGTAGTATTGCTGCCGCCCGGCATCCAGCGCGAAAGAGACATCGAACAGATCCGGCCGGATGCGGCACGGTGTCCGGAAAACACGCGCCAGCGCGGCCGCGAGACCCTCCAGCAGGCTAAGTTCCGGGCCCGTGGACCCGCCATCCGCCAGCGGGATGATCTGGATGGGCTTCACCGCATTCCGTAACGCCGAAGCTTGTTGTAGAGCGTGGTGCGATCGATGTCCAGAATGCGCGCCGTGCGCGACAGGTTGTGCTGCGTCTCCCGCAAAACACGCTCGATGTGCGCCCGCTCCACATCATCCAGCGTCCGGCCTGCTGCGGGCGCTGCCTGAAACTGGAACGAAAAGTCGGACGCCTTGATATCCGGCCCGCGTCCCACCACCAACGCCCGCTCGACGGCGTTCTCGAGCTCGCGCACATTCCCCGGCCAGTCGTGGTTCATCAACAGGTCGAGCGCCTCAGTCGAAACCTGCGGAACCGGGCGGCTGGTGGCCGTGCAAAACTTCTTCAAGAAATAGCTGGCCAGCAGCGGAATGTCCTCGCGCCGTGCGCGCAGCGGAGGCAGGTCGATGCAGAACACGTGCAGCCGATAGTACAGGTCCGGCCGGAACGAGCCGGCTTTCACCAGCCCCTCCAGATTCTTGTTGGTCGCCGCGATGCACCGGAAATCAACCCGGATCGGCTGGTTACCGCCAACCCGCACGATCTCGTGTTCCTGCAGAACACGCAGCAGGTCGGTTTGGGTTTTTAGGCTGATGTCGCTGATCTCATCCAGGAACACCGTTCCTCCATCCGCGACCTCGAATTTTCCCTTCTTCCTGTACTGCGCGCCTGTGAACGCTCCCTTTTCGTGGCCGAACAGCTCGCTCTCCAATAGCGTCTCCGTGAGCGCTCCACAATGCAGCGTCACCATCGGCATATACCGCCGCGTGCTGGCTGTGTGAATCGCCCGGGCCACCACTTCCTTCCCTGTTCCGCTCTCTCCGGTAATCAGGACCGTAGCGTCGGTCGGGCTGACCATCTCGATCAGCTCCATCACCTTTTTCATGGCCGGGCTGCTGCCGATCAGCCCCGTGCCCGGCAGAGTCTCCTGCAGGCTTTCCCGTAGCCGCACCACCTCGCGGCTCGCGCGTTTGTGTTCCAGCGCATTGCCAACCAGATGGGACAGCTCGTCGGGATCCACTGGTTTGGTGATG
>DASXAK010000118.1:0-12486 GCA_036406715.1 Bryobacteraceae bacterium
GTCCGGAGGCCAGCATGTACGTGGGTATGCAGACCGACATCGCCACCCAGAGCGATGCGTAATTATAGACGCTCCACGTGCGCCGCGTCTTGGGAACCGGCGCGAGGTCCTTGTTATACAGCGTCGGATCGTGGGTTGCTACTTCCATGCACCTCCGCGCGTGGCGCGCCGCAGGTACTGTCCCCGGCCGGGTTTGCCGAGGAACCGGCCGCCATCAACGATCACTTCCCCGCGCGACAAAACCGTCCGCGCATTCCCCTTCACTTCGAAGCCTTCGAACATCGAGTAGTCGACACGCATGTGATGCGTCCGGGCGCTGATGGTATGGAGGGCGTTCGAATCCCAGAGCACCAGGTCGGCGTCGCTGCCCGGCGCGATTTCGCCCTTCTTTGGATACATCCCGAACAGGCGCGCGGGAGTGGTCGAGGTCAGCTCGACAAACCGGTTGAGCGACAGCTTGCCGGCGTTGACGCCGTGATGATAGATCAATTGCAGCCGGTTCTCGATACCCGGCCCGCCGTTGGGAATTTTCGTGAAATCATCTTTCCCGAGCACCTTCTGATCTTCGAAGCAGAACGGGCAGTGATCGGTCGAGACCACTTGCAAATGGTCGTGCTTCAGGCCGTCCCAAAGTTTTGGCAAATGTTCCTTGGGCCGCAATGGCGGCGTAAAGACGTACTTCGCGCCTTCGAAGTTCGGCCGCTCCAACTCCTCGATCGACAGCAGAAGATATTGCGGGCAAGTCTCCGCAAAGGCCGGAACACCGCGATCGCGGGCTTCGCGAACTTCGTTCAGCGCATCTTCGGAAGACAGATGCACGATGTAGACTGGCGCGCCGGCGATTTCGGCCATAGCGATCGCTCGGTGCACGGCCTCGGCTTCCGCGCGCGGCGGGCGTGTCAGCGCGTGGTAAATCGGGGCGGTTTTGCCTTCCGCCAGAGCGCGCGCGATGATGACGTCGATCACGCTGCCGTTTTCCGCGTGCATGCAGATGAGCGCGCCGTTCTTGGCGGTCTGCGAAAGGGCTTTGAAGATCGTAGCGTCATCCACCATGAGCACGTTCGGATAGGCCATGAACAGCTTGAAGCTGGCCACACCCTCGCGCACCATGTCGTCCATGTCCTCGAGCCCGGCTTCGCCCAGATCGGTGACGATCATATGAAGACCGTAATCGATACAGGCGCGATTTTCGGCCTTCTTCCACCAGGTGTCGAGTGCGTCGCGCATCCGCGTGCCGCGCGCCTGGATGGCGAAATCCACAATAGTCGTCGTGCCGCCGAACGCCGCGGCACGTGTCCCCGTCTCGAAATCGTCGGCTGACGTCGTGCCGCCGAACGGCATGTCGAGATGCGTGTGCGCGTCGATGCCGCCCGGCATCACGTAGAGTCCCGCGGCGTCGATCACGCGTTCGGCCGATTGTACCGGAATGCCGGGCCGCACCTCGCGAATCCGCTCGCCGTCGATGAGCACATCAGCGGCGATAGTCTCGCGCGCCGTTACCACAGTGCCATTGCGAATGAGCGTGTTCACGCGGTGGCTCCCGTTCGCTGCGCCCATGATTCGCGCGGCTTTCCCGTTTCGATCTCTTCCATCGTGATGCAGCCATCGACCGGGCAGACCAGCCAGCACAAATTGCAGCCGACGCACTCGGCCTCATCCACGCGTGGAATTCGCTCCGGCGGCGTTCGGCCGTTGCCTTCCTGAATCGAATCGAGCCTGGCAATGGGAGTAACCGTGATCTGGCTGCGGTCGCGGCCGTCTACGTGAATGCACTGGTGCGCGCCGTCCCAACACGCGACGTAACACAGTTCACACCCGATGCACTTCTCCGGGTGAATGCGGGCGACGATTTTGTAGTTGAGGTCGAGGTTCCTCCAGTCCGTCACCTTGGCAAGCGAACGGCCGCGGAATTCCTCGATCGTGCGAAACCCCTTCTCGTCCATCCACGTATTCAGGCCGTCGATCATGTCTTCCACGATCCGATAGCCGTGGTGCATAGCGGCCGTGCAAACCTGTACGCTCGTCGAGCCCAACAGCAGGAATTCCGCCGCGTCGCGCCAACCCGAAACACCGCCGATTCCGGAGACGGGCAGCCCCGTGTCCGCGATCTGTTGCACCAGGTGCAGCGCAATCGGCTTCACCGCCGGGCCGCAATAGCCACCGTGAGAGGTCAGCCCGCCCACGTTTGGCCGCGGCGTGAAAGTGTCGAGATCGATGCCGGTAATCGAGTTGATCGTGTTGATGGCGGATAATCCGTCCGCGCCGCCGCGCTGAGCCGCGCGCGCGATCGCGCGAATATCGGTGACATTGGGCGTAAGTTTCACGAGCACCGGGGTGCGCGCCACTTCCTTCACCCACTCCGTGATCATGCACGAATATTCCGGCACTTGGCCCACGGCGCTGCCCATGCCGCGCTCGCTCATGCCGTGCGGGCAGCCGAAGTTCAGCTCCAGCCCGTCGGCCCCGGCATCTTCCGAGCGCTTCACAATCTCGTGCCACGTCTCGCGCTTCGATTCCACCATCAGCGACGCGATCACCGCATGTCCGGGGTATCGCTTTTTGACCTCGGCGATCTCGCGCAGGTTGGTCTCGACAGGCCGGTCGGTGATCAGCTCGATGTTGTTCAGCCCCATCATGCGCTGCCCGTTCCAGTCGATGCTGGAGTAGCGCGAGGAAACGTTGACGATCGGCTCCCCGATGGTCTTCCACACCGCGCCGCCCCACCCTGCGTCGAACGCGCGCATCACCTGCTCGCCGCAATTGGTGGGCGGTCCCGACGCCAGCCAGAACGGGTTGGGGCAACGGATCCGGCCGGCAAAAACCGTGGACAGATCAGCCACGCTGCCTCTCCAGCCGGCTCGCGATCGCCAGCGCGGCGCGCTTACCGTCGGCAACAGCATCCACCACTTCCCTGCCTCCATTGACGCAATCGCCGCCGGCGAAATATCTTTCGTGGGACGTCCGGCCAGTTGGCCGATCGACGCGGATCAGCCCGTCGTTCAGCTCAACGGCGCGCGTTTCATGCAGCAGCTTCATCAGCCGGGACTGTCCGACTGCGGGGATCACCGTGTCGCAGACAAACACGAAATCGCTGCCCGGAACCGGCTCGGCGCTCCGGCGCCCGCTGGCATCCGGCGGTCCCAGGCGCGTCGAGCGGAACCGCACCGCGCGCTCGAGGATTTCGACCGGCTGAGCCAGCCAGTGAAACTGCACGCCCTCGGCCTTGGAGTGTTCGTATTCGAACGGGAACGCCGGCATTTCCTTCTCCGAGCGCCGGTAGAAGACGTGAACTTCTTCCGCGCCCAGGCGGCGCGCCGCGTTGGCGGCATCGATCGCCGTGTTGCCGCCTCCGATCACCACGACAAGGCGGCCCACTTCCACGTCATGCGTCGTCTTGTAGTGCGCGATAAACCGGAGCGCGTCGGTGACTTCGGGACGGTCTTCGCCCGGAATGCCGAGCCGTTCCATGGATCCCAGTCCAACGCCGACGAAGATCGCGTCAAACTCCTTTTCCAGGTCGTCGAGCGAGACCGCAGCGCCTACCTCGAGTTGGCGAAACTCAACGCCCAGCGAGCGGATCAGCGCGACTTCACGCAGGCTGTCGGACGCCCGCAGCTTGTATTCGGCAACGCCGTAAGTATTGAGCCCTCCCGGCAGTGGGCGATCGTCGAAGATGGTGACGGCATAGCCGTGACGCCGCAGTTCGGCCGCACAGGCCAGCGACGCCGGCCCCCCGCCAATGCAAGCAATCCGTGGGGCAGGTCCCCGACCTGCCGAAGGGGGGGCAGGTCGGAGACCTGCCCCACTCGCATAAAACCAATCCATCGCGTGCCGCTGCAGCCGCCCGATCTCAATCGGCGTCCGGTTGTACCGGTGCAGTACGCAAGCGCCCTCGCACAGCACATCTACCGGGCACACGCGTGAGCAACTCAGCCCGAGGATATTGGCATCAAGGATGGTCGACGCTGACCCGCTCAAATTGCAGCTCGCGATCTTTTTGATGAACCGCGGCACGTCGATGTGCGTCGGACATGCCAGGGTGCAGGGAGCGTCGTAGCAATACAGGCACCGGTTCGCTTCCACAAACGCGGCTTGCGCATCCAGGGGCGGATGCAGTTCCGGAAACTGCTCCAGGTTCCGTGGAACCGGCAGCGCCGGGGGGGTCATCGGGTTCTCCCCGCCGTGGCTGCCGCACAAGACGCGAGGCTGCGATCCAAAAGCCGGATGAACTGGTCAACGTCGGCGCGGCCGATGTTCATGGGCGGCGAAATTCGGATGACGTTGCCATACATGCCGCCCTTGCCTACCAGCAGCCGGTTCTCGCGAGTAGCTTCCAGCAGCATCGCGGTCTCGGCCGCGGCAGGCGCTTTCGATTCGCGGTCCTGCACCAACTCGATCGCCAGCAGCAGCCCCATGCCGCGCACATCACCAATGATTTCGTGTTTATTCTTGAGCTCTTCCAGACCACTGCGAAGATAAGCGCCGGTCTCGGAGCAATTCACGCGCAAGTTGTGGCATTCGATGTAGTCGATGACGGCTTTAGCGGCGGTGGACGTGACCGGGTTGCCGCCGAACGTAGAAATCGTCAGCCCCGTGAGCGCGTCAGCCACCTGCGGCTTGGCCACCGTGAGGCCGATCGGGCTGCCGTTCGCGAGCCCTTTAGCGGAAGTGATGATGTCGGGCATCACACCCCATTGCTCGATGCCGAACCACTTGCCGCCCGTGCGTCCCCAACCCGTCTGCACTTCGTCGCTGATGAAAAGGCCGCCGTGGTTGCGAATAATCCTCTCGACGATCTGGAAATACTCCTTGGGCGGCGTGATGAATCCGCCGACCCCCTGTACGGGTTCGGCAATGAATCCGGCGACGCGTCCATTGGTCGTGCTGCGGATCAATTCTTCCGTATCCTGAGCGCATTTGATTTCGCAGGAGGGATACGTCAGTCCGAAGGGGCATCGATAGCAATAGGCGTTGTGGGCGTGCACAATGCCCGCCTGTGACGGCCCCAGGCGCCACGAACCCTGGCCCGTTAGCGCCATCGCCATCGCCGACCTGCCGTGATAGGAGTGGCGGAGCGCTACGATGTCTGTGTTTCCCGTGTAGCACCGCGCCGCCAAAATCGCCGTTTCATTCGCCTCGGTACCGCTGTTGGTGAAAAACGATTTCGTCAGTGCGCCGCCGGGAGTGAGCGAAGCGATTTTCTTCGCCAGCTCCGCTTGCGGCTCATTGGCGAACACGGTGGATACGTGCTGCAGCGTGTCCAACTGCCGGTGCACCTTCGCGTTGACTTCTTCGTTGCAATGCCCCACGCTGACGGTAACGATGCCGCCGAAAAAATCGAGGTATTGATTGCCGTCGGCATCCCACACGTATTGGTCCTTGCCGCGGGCGATCACCAGCGGCTCTTTGTAGTAATGAAAGACCGACGGGAACAGGAATTCTTTATTGGCAAGAACGATTTCTTCTTTGGTCATGGCTATGCCTTCACCAGGGATTCGTACATATCCGGACGGCGGTCGCGGAAAAACTGCCAGGTCTTGCGGACTTCGCCGATCGTGTCCAGATCGAGATCGGCGGTCAACACCTCGTCTTTGTCGCGCGATGCCTGCGCCACGATCTGTCCGCGGGGATCGCAGAAATAGCTCGATCCGTAAAATTCGCCGATGTTCCACGGCGCCTCGACTCCCACGCGATTGATCGCGCCGATGAAATATCCGTTCGCGACCGCGTGTGCCGGCTGCTCGAGTTTCCAGAGGTACTCGCTCAACCCGGCCACGGTGGCGGACGGATTGAAGACAATCTCGGCGCCATTGAGCCCGAGCGCGCGGGCGCCCTCCGGGAAATGGCGGTCATAACAGATGTAGACGCCAATCTTGGCGAAACCCAGATCGAAAACCGGGTACCCGAGATTCCCCGGCCGGAAATAGAACTTCTCCCAAAATCCCGGCGCCACGTGCGGGATGTGCGTCTTGCGGTACTTGCCGAGGTACGAGCCGTCCTGGTTCAGCACTGCGGCGGCGTTATAGTAGACGCCTTCCTGCTCTACTTCATAAATGGGCACAATCAAAACCACGTGGAGTTGCCGCGCGAGATCCTGCATCAGCCGGATGGTCGGGCCGTCCGGAATCGGTTCGGTGAAATCGTACCAGCGGGTGGTCTGCTCGGCGCAGAAATACGGTCCGTAAAAGATTTCCTGTAAGCAGACGATCTGCGCTCCAGCGGAGGCGGCCTGCCGGATATAGCCCACGTGCTTGTCGATCATCAGTTTCTTGGTGGTTTCGAGCGACGCATCGGGTGCGGCGGCATTCGACGCCTGGATCAACGAACACCGAACGATGCGAGACATAATCCTCCCAGCGTTGGCCACCGACAAAGGCCTGATTGCGGCATTATAGCGCCGCGCAGATTGTGTTCGCCTCCGGCATGTAGTAATGTCCAGAGACATGAAGCGAACTGTTGCCGCAAGTGCCATTGTTCTTCTGCTTGGAGCCGCCGCGAACGCGCGCGTGATGCGTGTCGTGATCGACCACCGCGAGTCTCCCGCGTACCAGGGTCAATCGTTCGGTGAGGCCGGGAAATATGAACGGTTGAGCGGGCACGCGTTCGGCGAACTCGATCCCAAGGACCCGCTCAACGCCATCATCACCGATCTGCAGTTCGCCCCTCGGAATTCGCGCGGCCTGGTCGAATACTCCGCCACGTTTCTGCTCGTCCGGCCGGTGGATCTGTCCAAAGCCAGCGGCGTTCTGCTTTATGAAGTGCCGAACCGCGGCAATTCCACGCTGACCCGGCCCGCCCCGATGGCGGACCATTTCAAGCGCGGCCATGTCGTGCTGACCAGCGGCTGGCAGGGCGACATTGCACCCCGCGACGGAATCGAAACCATTGCGGTGCCGATTGCCAAGAGTCCGGACGGATCAAGCATCACCGGCCGCGTGGTGGCCGAATTCGTCGATATGCCGGCACACAGCACGACCCTGGCGATCATTCGCGGCCGGCTTCCCGCGGCGCCGCCCGCCACCCTCGACACCTCAAAAGCCACGTTGACGCGCGGCCTGTCTGAAGACGGCGTGCTCACTCCCCTGCGCAGCACCGATTGGGCATTCGCCGATTGCGCGAAGACGCCGTTTCCCGGCACGCCGGATCCCGGCAAGATTTGCGTGAAGGACGGATTCGACCCGGCGTTCCGGTACGAGCTGGTCTACACCGCCAAGGATCCTCTGGTCCTCGGCATCGGATATGCGGCTACGCGCGACATCAACGCGTATTTCAAGTCCGGAGAGGCGCAGGAACTCGCGAAGAAGATGCCGTTCGCCGTCGCTTGGGGGAATTCGCAATCGGGCAATTTTCTGCGCAGCATGGTTCATCTTGGATTCAACCAGGATGAGTCGGGCCGCATTGTTTGGGACGGCATCAATGACAACATCGCGGTCCGCCAGCTCGCGATGAATATCCGGTTCGCCGCTCCCGGCGGCGCGACGGCGCTCTATGAACCGGGCAGCGACGGCGTCCTCACATGGAGCGACTACACCGACGAAGCCCGCCACCGGCCCGCCGGAAGCTTGCTCGACCGCTGCCGCACCACCGAGACCTGCCCCAAGGTTTTCGAGACGTTCGGCTCGTCGGAGTTCTGGGATCTGCGCGGATCGCCGGATCTGGTCGGCACCCGCGCCGATCGCGACATCCCGCTGCCGCCCAATGTCCGCCGCTATTATTTTCCGGGCGTCACGCACGGCGGCGGCCCGGGCGGATTCAGCGCAACCGCGCCCAAACCGCCAAACCGGTGTGAGTTGCCCGCGAACCCGAATCCCTCATCCGATACGATACGCGCGTTGATGGTGGCCTTGGTCGATTGGGTCGCCAGGGGCATCGCGCCGCCGCCCAGCCAGTATCCGCGGCTCGACCGGCATGAGCTGGCGGTACCGACTCAGGCCGCTCTCCATTCGCCAGTCATTCCCGGGATTCCGCTACCTAACAATGCCATCCTGCCGTTCTATGACTACGATTTCGGCCGCGAGTTCACGTACAACGATCTTTCCGGCGTGATCTCAGCCGTGCCGCCCGTGATTCGGCAGGTGCTGCCAAGTCTGGTACCGTCGGTCGATGCCGATGGCAACGAGACCTCGGGCGTTGCCAGCGTCCTTCACCAGGCGCCGCTCGGCACCTACCAGGGTTGGAACGTCTTCAACGAAGGATTCTACAAAGGACGCAACTGCGGCCTTGTGGGCAGCTTCGTTCCGTTCGCTCGGACCAAAGCCGACCGCCTCGCGGCCGGCGATCCGCGACCCTCTCTCGAAGAGCGATATAGCACTCACGATGGGTACGTGGCTGCCGTGCGTGCCGCCGCTGCGCGGCAAGTGCGCGACCGCTTTCTGCTGCAGGAAGATGCCGACCGGCTGATCGCGCAAGCGGAGGCCAGCGACGTGCTGAAGTAGCTGAGATGCGGGGCGTCATTCGTGCGACGCGGCAACATTCGGTCCTGATTGCATTATTGGTTGTCGTCATCTTCATGGAAGCGGGGTATGCGACGGCGACTCTTCGCTTCCTGCGACCGGGCGACCGCGAGGCGCGGCCGCCGATCAGCTTCGAAACGGCCAGCAGAATCATCGACTCCGGCCCGTACGCCGGGTGGGCGGTGGTGGCCATCCGGGGGAAGCCTTTCTCCGGGATGGCGCAGTTTGATGAAGCCGTGGCGGAGATGCAGGCGGGGCAGACTCTGCCGCTGACCTTGCGTCAGCCGGACGGGACGCTACGTGACGTGCTTGTGCCCTTGCAGGCGGCCCGCCCCTCGAAAATCAGCGCCGGCGATATTGCCCAAATGATCGCTCTCGACTTGCTGGTTCCGCTGGTCTGCATCGGACTCGGATTCACGGTCGCCGCGATCCGGCCGCGCGATTTCCTTGCCTGGCTGCTGCTGGGACTCTTGCTCTGTTTCTCCGAACAGGTGCACGTTTTGCGCTGGAACTGGCCCGGCCGGGAGTTCGCCTTTCTCTGGCACGTGACGCTGGCCGGCCTGTGGTCGATTTGGATGATGCTGTTTGGCATCTTTTTTCCCGGGCCCTCCGAATTGGAAAAGAAGCGGCCATGGCTGAAGTGGCTTGTCATCGTTCCCATTCTGGCCCTGCAATTGGGGGCCTCCGCGGTCATGATGCTGTGGAACCGGAATATCGATGCCGCGTTATGGTGGCGGCCGCTGCTATTGCGAGCCGTGCTGCCGCGCCTGGTATTGCAGATTGTCGCGACCAGCTGGTTCTTTGCGAGTCTGGGAACGAAGACCGGAAAGGCGACGTCGCCCGACGCGCGGCGGCGGCTAGCCATCCTCTATACCGGCGCGACTATCAGCCTGACTCCCCTGTTTCTGATCGTCCTGTACGGATTGGCGCGCGGGCGAGAGGTGTTCGAGGGCGTCGCGACGCCGCTGCGCCTCGGCTCGCTCCTGTTGCTCCCTTTGTTTCCATTTACTCTGGCCTACGTGATCGTGGTCCATCGCGCCCTGGACGTATCCGTGGTGGTGCGGCAAAGCGTCAAGTATACGCTGGCGCGAGGAGGGCTGTGGGCCCTTCGGATCATTGCGTTGGTCTGGGCCGCGTACGCCATATCAAACGCATTCAATTCAAACGCGCGCGCAGTGGACCGGGTGCGGGCAGGAGCCTCAGCGATGCTGGTCCTTGCGCTCCAACGGCGTTTCACGGGCCGGATAGCCGGTTGGATAGACCGGCGGTTTTTCCGCGAGGCGTACAACACGGAAGTCGTGCTGAGCGAACTCAGTAAGAAGGTTCGTGGTTTCACGGAGACCCAGCCCTTGCTCGAAACGGTGACGAGGCAGATTGCCGAAACGCTCCATGTGTTAAATGCAGCTGTGCTGATCAACACGGGAACCGAGTATTGCCTGGCGGAATCGGTCGGATTTTCTGGACGCGAAAACCAGTGCTTGCCGGCTCAGGCCAGAACCATCGAGTACCTGAAGCAGACCAACCGTGCTTCCGAGGTTTTTTTTGATGATGAGCGTTCCTGGATCCAAGAAACACCGGAAGCTGAGCGAAAACGGCTGCAGGCGATGGATGCCCAGGTTCTTCTGCCCTTGTCGGGGCGCGACGATTTGGCCGGCGTGATGGTGTTAGGTCCGAAACGATCGGAAGAGCGGTATTCCGCGGCCGATCTGCGGTTGCTCGAAGCCGTGGCGGCGCAAACCGGGCTGGCGCTGGAAAACAGCCGTTTGGTGGCAGCGCTGGCGGAAGAAGCGGCGCAGCGGGAAAGGCAGCGGCGGGAGATGGAAATCGCGAAGGAGGTGCAGGAACGGCTGTTTCCGCAGGTGTTCCCCGCCATTCATGGGACCGACTACGCGGGCTTCTGCAGGCCGGCTCTGGGCGTCGGCGGCGACTATTACGATTTCCTCAAACTCGCCAACGGCAACTTTGGCATTGCGATCGGCGATGTTTCCGGCAAGGGAATCTCCGCGGCGTTGTTGATGGCCAGTCTGCAAGCCTCGCTCCGCGGACAAACGCTCGCCGGACTCGACGATCTCTCGGCCCTGATGCTCAATGTCAATCGCCTGGTCTACGACGCGTCCGCGTCGAATCGGTATGCCACCTTCTTTTATGGCGAATACTCGCCGGAGAGCCGGCGGCTGCGCTATGTGAATGCGGGTCACAACCCCCCGATGATCTTGCGCGGCCGCGAGGTACTGCGGCTCGAAGCATCCGGACCGGTGGTCGGTCTGCTCAAGAACGCGACCTATGAACAGGCGGAATTCGATCTTCGACACACCGACGTGCTCGTTGGCTTCACCGACGGAATCAGCGAGGCCTTGACCGTCGAAGAAGAAGAATGGGGCGAAGAACGGCTCATCGACGCCGTCCGCGAATCAATGACCTCCCCCCCGGGCAAATGATCCAGGAGATCCTGGACGCGGCGGATCGATTCACACGCGGCGCCAAGCAGTTCGACGACATGACACTGGTTGTTTTAAAGGTGTTGTGAGCGGGTCGGCGCTGCGAAGGCGACGTGCTGGGGGACCAAGTAGTGGACGGGTTTGGTCCGCAACGGATCATTGATGATCCATTTGCGAAAAACCCAGATTGCAAACAAAGGAGTTGCGAATGCGCGCGGATCATCGTGATCCGGCGATAGGGGATCAGTTGGTCCCGGGCGGATTAAACTCCGGCCTACCCCATTAATGCGGGCGGCCGCCGACGCGCAGGAATACTTCGCCCGCCGCGACATCCAGGCGCGTGTCGTTCTCGACTGCCGACGTCGCCGCCACGATGATTCGCTTACCCGGCTGCGCGACATTGGACGGTCCGCTGAAGATCACCACCGGTCCGATGGCGATGGTCTGGATGGCTACGGACCGCGTAGTGTCTTCGCGGGTCTGCAGCCCGTGCCCGAGATCCACCATCCGCAAGGCCGAACGAATGTACCCGCCCACGGAATCGCCGGCCGGTGTCGTACAGCTATCGAGCGACGCGTCGGGCGAGATCGCAACGAGGCAGTGGCCATCGTAAGAAGAGACCGTCAACCGCCCGTTTCCATAAATCAGGACGGCGGGTTTCAAATTCCCCAGCGCGGCGCCGATGGCGTTCTGCGCCTCGGCCGGCGACGGATCGCCCGAAGCCACTGAGTGAATCAACAGGCTGGAGCGTTCCACGGCGTACTGTTTGATGGCTTCCGCGGCGATTGAATCCACCACCGGGAGTGGAACACTGAAAGTTGCATTCGCAATGACCGCGCGATGGCCGCGCCGGTCTTCGAGCGTCAGCGCCTCGACATGGCCGTAGGTCGCAAATCCGGCTTTGTATGGGTATTCGGCCGCGAACCCCGCGGCCGCGCACACCAACTTAATAACGATACAGCCAGCGAGCCTTTTCAATGACTTTTTCGACATTCGGCAGAAACGCTTCTTCCAGGGGAGCGCTGAACGGCACCGGCGTATCGGGTGCGGTCACCCGCACGATCGGTCCGTCCAGATAATCCCAGACATTTTCGGTCAGTGTGGCGGCCAGCTCCCCCGCCATTCCGCCGGTGCGCGTGTCCTCGTGAAGCAGCAGCACCTTGGACGTGTTCTTAGCGCTTTCGCAAACGGTGTCGCGATCGAGCGGCAGCAGCGTGCGGAGGTCTACCACCTCGATTTCAATTCCGTCGTCGGCCAGCTTTTCGGCGGCTTCGAGCGCCGTCCAGACCATCGCGCCGTACGTGATGATGCTGAGATCGCGGCCGGTGCGGGCGATCTTGGCTTTACCAATCGGTACGGTGTACTCGCCCGCGGGCAGATCCTCTTTGATGCGGCGATAGAGGCCCTTGTGCTCGAAGAACAGCACCGGGTCGTTGTCGCGCACGGCCGATTTGATCAGGCCTTTGGCGTCGTAAGCTGTGGCCGGCGCCACCACCTTTAACCCAGGCGTCCTAACGAACCACATTTCGGGATTTTGCGAATGGAAAGGCCCGCCGTGAATGCCGCCGCCCGACGGCGCGCGCACCACCATGGGC
>DASXAK010000119.1:0-9753 GCA_036406715.1 Bryobacteraceae bacterium
GCTTTACAGGATCACGATCGCGCCTGGATTCTCGGCGAGACCACCTTCGGCAAAGGCTTGGTGCAGACGGTTTATCCGCTCTCCGAGAACACGGGACTGGCGCTGACCACGGCGCATTTCTATACGCCGAGCGGCCGTCTCATCCAGCGAGACTACAGCAATCAGTCGTTCTACGACTATTACACCCACAAGGACGGAGTCACGCGGAACCTGGCCGATGTAAAGATGACGGACTCGGGCCGCACGGTCTACGGTGGCGGCGGCATTACGCCGGATGAGAAGTACGAACCACCCAAGCTGACTCCGTTCGAGATTCAGCTCGCGCGCAAGAGCGCGTACTTCAATTTCACGCGCAGTTACTTCGCCAAGCACGACACGCATCTGCCGAAAGATTGGATGCCGGACGACGCGGTGATGATCGAATTCCACGATTATCTGCTGCACTCCCCGGACGGCTACTCGTTCACCGAAGGTGAGTTCGCGCAAGAGCACGACTGGATCCGGCGCTATCTGGCGCGCGAAATGTACATCACCGCGTTCAATATCGACGAGAGCGACAAGGTGTTCGCCAAGACCGATCCGGAAGTGGAACGAGCGGTGGACGCGATGCCGAAGGCACGCGCCCTGGTGGACACGGCGCGCAAAGTCCTGGTGCAGCGGATGTCTTCGCAGCAGCAGGCGTCTTTGGCCAACCGGTAATAGCGCCAGCAGTTTCCGGCAGGTTCACGGCTGGTATAATGCCAGCCATGCGACGGAGAGATCTGCTGACTGCCGTAGCTGGCGCCGGGATTGCCGCGGCACAAGCTCCTGCCCCGGTCCGCCATAAGGGGCGCTTGAAGCAATGCGCCATGCGGACCAACTTCGACCCCAAGATGCCGTTCGAGGACGTTTGCCGGGAGGCGGCCCGCCTCGGGTGTTGGGGCATGGATCTGATCGGCGTCAACGATTGGCCGACTCTCAAGAAGTACGGATTGATCCCGACCATGGGTCCGACCGGCGGCGTTACGTTCGAGCAGGGGTTATTGCACCCGGAGATTCACGATCAGCTCGAAAAATCGGTCAGGGCGACGCTCGATCAATGCGCCGGCGGCGGCTGTCCCAACATGATCACGGTCGGCGGGCAACGCAAGGGCATGCCGTACGAGGAGGGCGCCGAGCATTGCGTCGCGTTCTTCAATCGCGTCAAGGGGCACGCCGAAGACAAGGGCGTCACCATCTGCCTTGAGATCATGAACAACAAGTACACCGATCCTCTACTCGGCCGGGTGGACCAGATCTGCAATCACGTCGATTGGGCGGTCGGTGTCGTCAAACGAGTGAATTCACCGTGCGTGAAGCTGCTGTTTGATATTTATCACGTGCAGACGATGGATGGCGACGTGTGTCACCACATCCGGGAGAACATCGATTGGATCGCCCACTTCCATACTGGCGGGGTGCCGGGCCGGCATGAACTCGATGAAACTCAGGAACTGAACTACAAGTTCATTGCCAAGACAATCGCGGATCTCGGCTTCACCGGATATGTTGCCCATGAATACCGGCCTGCTCCGGGCCGCGACCCGATTCAGGATTTGGCGCAGGCGCTCGACATCATGACCGTGTAGCCGCCGCGCGGGAGGATGGCTCAGCCGCCTCTCGCTCCAGGAATGGCTCAGGACGTGACTTGTGGGGCGCACGCCCCACCCGCATCTTCTCCCAGTCGTACGGCAGCTGTGTTCCGCAGTCCAGGCAAACCACGTAGGTGCCGCTCTGCACCAGCCCCTCGCGGCGTACCGGCGTCATCGGGCGACTCATGTTCCGGTGGGGACACCGGAATAGAATTCGGAGTACGGCATCGATCATGACAGAACACTCCCGGCATCAGCCGGCCCGCGGGCACCGCTGGCGCTCAGATGAGAACTTCGCCACACACAGAGGGAACAAATGACCCACTCAGTGGAATACTGAAACCAATCTAAACAGCTTCCATTCACGGAAGTCAGATGCTTGCACGCTGAGGGCCGAATGACGCTTCAGTGACCAGCCCGAACTTCCACAGCCGTCGCGGCTTCGCTCACCGGAAGCTCGGTGAGCGACTTTGACTTTCGCTCGACCAGTTCCACCAGTCCGCTCGCCAGTTTTCTTCCGACCGTGACGCGAAACGGAATTCCGATCAGGTCGGCGTCTTTGAATTTCACGCCAGGCCGCTCGTCGCGGTCGTCCAACAACGCGTCCACACCCAACGCCAGGCACTGGTCGTAGATCTGCCGTGCGGCGGCCATTTGCGACTCGTCGGAATTGTTCGCCGGGGTAATCACCACCTCGAACGGCGCAATTGACGGCGGCAGCGCCATCCCGTCTTTGTCGTGATACAGCTCGATGGCCGCGCTCAGGATCCGTTCGATCCCAATCCCATACGAGCCCATAATGGGCGTCACTTCCTTGCCGTCAGCGTTCAGCACCCGCAGCCCCATCGAGTCAGAATACTTATAACCCAGCTTGAAGATGTGGCCGATCTCAATGGTTTTGTGGATTTCGAGCGCGCTGCCGCAATGCGTGCAGAGATCGCCCGCCGCCGCTTGTCTGAGATCGTAGATCTCCGCCTGGAAATCCTCCCCCAGCGTTACGTTCCGCAAGTGGTAGTCGTTCTTGTTTGCGCCGGCAATCATGTTGCGACGCCCGGCCAGCGCCTCGTCCGCGAAAATCGGCATGTTCGCCACTCCGACCGGGCCGAGCGAGCCGGCATCGGCTCCAAACCAGGCGCGGATTTCCGCCGGATCCGCCGGCCGGAACTCCATGTCGCCGGCCACCGCGCCAAACTTGGTCTCGCTGAGCTGGTGGTCGCCGCGCAGCATTACCAGCGCGGGTTTGCCATCTGCTACCAGCACTAGGCTCTTCATCTGCGAAGTTTCGGGTAGCTCGGTAAACTCGGCAACTTCCGCGATCGTCTTCCGGCCGGGCGTGTGAAAGGCCTCGGGTTGCCAGTCGCCGGCCGGATCGGGGCACTTGGGCCCAGCCGCCCGCGACACGGCTTTCTCGAGATTGGCGGAATACCCGCACTTGCCGCAGGTGACCACGAAGTCCTCGCCCGCGTCCGATGCCACCATAAATTCATGCGACTGGCTGCCGCCCATAGCGCCGGAGTGCGCCTCCACCGCCGTGTACGCCAGGCCGCACCGGTCAAAGATCCGGCAATATGCGCGGTAGTGCTTTTGGTACGCGGCATCGAGTCCGGCCTGATCCATATCGAACGAGTACGAATCTTTCATTAGGAACTGCCGTACGCGGAGCAGGCCCGATTTCGGACGCGGCTCATCCCGGAACTTCGTCTGGATCTGATACCAGATCTGCGGGAGTTGTTTGTAACTACGCAGCTCGCCGCGAGCGACTGCCGTCATGACCTCCTCGTGAGTCATGCCGAGACACAGGTCCCGCTGGAACCGGTCCTTGAGGCGGAACATGTTGTCGCCCATAATGTCCCAACGGCCCGACTCCTGCCACACTTCCGCCGGGTTGAGCGCCGGCAAAAGCATCTCCTGCGCGCCGATCGCACTCATCTCCTCGCGCACAATGCGCTGAATTTTCAGCAGCGACCGCTGCGCCAGAAACAGATAGCTGTAAATTCCCGCCGAGAGCTGGCGGATGTAGCCTGCGCGCAGAAGAAGCTGGTGGCTGACCACCTCCGCTTCGGCGGGGTTTTCGCGCAGAGTCGGTACGAATAACTGGCTCCAGAGCATAAACAGGCTGTATCGGGGAAATGCCAATTCTACCATGCTAAGATTGAGTTGCTTTTACTCTATGAAGATCGCGATCGGCGCGGATCACGGCGGTTTTATCCTCAAAGAAAAACTGCGAGCGCGCCTTGCCGGAATGGGTCATGAAGTGACCGATTTTGGGACTGACTCCACGGATTCGTGCGATTATCCCGAGTTCGCGCAGGCGGTCGGGCAAACCGTGGCGGACGGGCAGGCCCACCGCGGCCTGCTGATTTGCACCACCGGCATCGGTATGGCCATTGCCGCCAACAAGATTTCGGGAGTTCGCGCGGCGCCCGCGCAATCCGACGACGAGGTGCGCATGACGCGCGAGCACAATGACGCCAATATCCTCACGCTCGGCGCCAGGTACGTGGATGAACGGCGCGCCCTCGAACTCATTCGCGTCTTTCTGGAAACTGACTTCTCGGGCGGCGAACGCCATGTCCGCCGTGTCGCCAAGCTCGCCCAACTGGAGCATGCATGACGGAAGCGGAACGGATGGCCCGGCCTCTGGCGGAGGTCGACCCGGAGATCGAGGAAGCCATACGGCATGAAGTCGAGCGGCAGCATTCGAACCTCGAGCTGATCGCGAGCGAGAATTTCACGTCGCAGGCTGTGCTCGATGCCACCAGCAGCGTCTTTACCAACAAATACGCCGAAGGTTACCCGGGCAAGCGCTACTACGGGGGTTGCGAGTTCACCGATATCGTCGAAGAGCTGGCACGCGAGCGCGCCAAGAAGTTGTTCGGCGCCGAACACGCGAACGTCCAGCCGCACTCCGGCTCGCAGGCCAATGAGGCCGCTTATTTTTCGGTCTGCTCGCACGGCGACACAATCATGGGCCTGAACCTGGCCCACGGTGGCCACCTCACGCACGGGCATCCGCTCAATTTTTCAGGCAAGACGTTTCACGTGGTCCCTTACAACGTGCGTCGCGAGGACGAGCGGATCGACTACGATGAGGTCGAGCGGCTTGCTCGCGAGCACAAGCCTAAAATGATCGTGGCCGGCGGTAGCGCCTATCCGCGCCTTTTGGATTTCGCCCGCTTTCGCCAGATCGCCGATTCGGTCGGCGCGGTCTTCCTCGTCGACATGGCGCACATTTCCGGCCTGGTGGCAGCAGGACTTCATCCGAATCCCTGTCAGTGGGCTGACATCGTCACTTCCACCACGCATAAGACCTTGCGCGGGCCGCGTTCCGGCCTCATTCTTTGTAAGCAGCAGTACGCCGCGGCCGTCGACAAAACGGTCTTTCCCGGAACCCAGGGCGGTCCGCTTGTGCATGTGGTGGCGGCGAAAGCGGTTTGCTTCCACGAGGCGGCGAAACCGCAATTCATTGAATACCAGAAGCAGGTCCTCGCCAACGCGCGCGTGTTGGCGGAAACTTTGGCGGCCGCCGGATATCGCGTCGTTTCCGGCGGCACCGACACGCATCTGATGTTGATCGATGTCTTCTCCAAAGGAGTGCGTGGCCGTGACGCTGAAAAGGCGTTGGACCGCGCGGCAATTACGGTCAATAAGAATGCGATCCCGTTCGATGTCAATCCGCCGCTGAACCCGAGTGGCATTCGTCTGGGGTCGCCGGCGGTCACCACCCGCGGCTTCCGCGAATCGGAAATGCGCGAAGTGGGCGGCTTGATCGCCGAGGTGCTGGCCCAGATCTCGAACGAGTCGGCCATCGCCGCGGTCCGGCAGAAGGTCGCTGCATTGACCGTGCGGTTCCCGCTTTACCAATGGAAGCTCGATCCGGTTCGAGCCTAGAAGTTCCGTTTAAAGGGCGATCGGCCGTCCGGTCGCCGGATGCATTCCGATGAGCAGCCACATCGTCATTGACGTCCGGCGAAGTCACGACTTCGGCATCGGCACATACATTCGAGCCTTGGTCCATGCACTGGGAACGGTGGACCGCCACAACCGGTACACTCTGGTCAGCCGTTCGGATGAGTCACGCGCCCTTACGGATCTGCCCGAGAACTTCAAAACCGTCAACTACTCCCGTACCGACCTCGATCCTCTCGACAATGTCGGGTTTCCCGCGTTCTTGCGCAGCCTGAGACCCGATTTGGTCCATATCCCGCTCAACCGTGTGCCGCTCGCGATGATTCGTCCGTATGTCGTGACGGTGCACGATATGTCCAGCCTCTTGTTCGAGGACCAGGGATCGAACTTAAGAATGCGTTTCCGGCGGTTCCGCTACCGGCGCGGATTGATGCGCGCCAATGAAGTCATCGCGGTCTCCGAGACCACCAAGCGCGACATCGAGACGCTGATCGGTATTCCTCCTCACCACATCCACCGCGTGTACAATGCCCCTGATCCGGGATTCTTTCCGCATGGCAATGGCTTCGAGGTGCAGGAGAAACACCGGATCCTGGAACGCTATCAGATCCAATATCCATACCTGCTGTACGCCGGCAACATTCGGCCGCACAAGAACGTGCCGCGCCTGGTGGAAGCATTCGCCGTTGTCCGCGATCAGCTTTCGTCGCATCCCGTATACAAAGATCTGCGCCTGATCATCATTGGCGATACCATCTCGCAGTACCCTTCGGTGCGCCAGGCGGTCATCAAGAGCAGAGTCGAAAACGTCGTCCGTTTCCTCGGGTTCGTTCCCTTCGAGACGCTGCGTTACTTTTACGAAGCGGCCACGGCATTCGTGTTCGTCTCGCGTTATGAAGGGTTCGGGTTGCCTCCCCTTGAAGCGATGGCCTGTGGCACCCCGGTCGTAGCCTCAAACGTAAGCTCGCTACCCGAAGTGCTCGGTGACGCCGCCGTGCAGGTCAATCCCGCCAACGTATTCGAAATCGCGCGCGGCATCACCGAAGTCCTGCTTGATGAAAGCCTCCGTGCGGCTCTGGTGCGTTGCGGCCGCGAGCAAGCTTCGCGTTTCAGTTGGGAGCGCAATGCCCGCGAAGTGCTGAACATCTATCACCAGGCGTGTTCGAGCGTCGATTGAAAGGTCTCATGACCCCTTTCGACCCGCTTTTCCGCAATCCTCACCTTCAGACCATTGCCGGCCACCTGTGGCGCCGGAACGGTGAAGAAAAGCGGTTTCCCCTTCGCTCGCGGTTATACCGCACCGAACCCGCGGTTCAAGTGCTTGTGCACACGCAATTCCCGGAACAACCGCCTGTGGGCGAGATCGTCATGGTGCACGGCCTCGAAGGTGCGGGCGACTCCGGCTATATCCGCAGCCTGAGCGGCCTCGCGTTGCGCGCCGGTTACATCGCACACCGTTTTCACATGCGCACTTGTGGCGGAACCGAGCACCTCTGCGACACCCTGTATCACGCGGGGCTGACCAGCGATCTCCGGTTCGTGCTGAGCGAGTTGTCCCGCGAAGAGCAGCGGCCGGTGTTTGTCGTGGGGTTCTCGCTTGGCGGCAATGTCGTTCTGAAGCTCGCCGGTGAACTGTCGGATTCGGCGCCGCCCCTGGTTCGCGGTGTTTGCGCCGTCTCGGCGCCGCTCGATCTCGCGGCTTGTGCGCAGCGCATCGCCCACCGCGAGAACCGGATCTATGCACGCCGGTTCGTGCGGCGGATGCATGCGCGCCTCCACGCGACCGGGCGCTATCGAAAGACGGATCTGGCCGGTCTGCGTTCGGTGATGGCGATCGACGACCACATCACCGCCCCGTCCTTCGGTTTCGGTACAGCCGCCCACTACTACAACACCCAATCCGCCGCGCGTTACCTCGATGCAATCCGAATCCCCACCCTCTTGATCTACGCGCAGGATGATCCCCTTGTGCCCTATTCCAGTGTTGCCTTCGCCGCCCTGAGTTCCAATCCCCGGGTTCATTTGCTCGCCTGCGAGCACGGCGGACACCTCGGCTTCATCGGCCGACGGCCGCGCCGCTTTTGGGCCGACCACGCGATCATGAGCTGGATTGGCTGCCAGGTCCCCGCGCGTGCGTGACATACTGAAAATGTTCTATCGAACATGAATCAGCCCAAGCCGTTCCTCTGGCGCAGCGCGCAATGGTTGGCGTTCGCCTCTGCTCTCACCATCCTGATTTCGATTGCCGTTTCGCAGATCCTGCTCGCCCTGGCGGTGGTGGCGCTGCTGCTCTCCGGAGAGAAGCTTCGTCTGCCGCCGATCAAGTTGCCCCTTGTCCTGTTCATGATTGGAACGGTGTTGTCGCTCGCGTTTTCGGGCGAAGCCGGGGCTGGTCTGCCGGGAGTTCGGAAGTTCTACGTCTTTCTCATTCTGCTCGTCGTGTACTCAACCTTCCGCCATCTCGGGTTGGCTCGCGCCCTATTCTTGAGCTGGGCAGGTCTCGGCGCGTTGGTCACGCTTCGGGGCTTTGTGCAGTTCGCCGACAGGGTGAAGGAGGCACGACAGTTCCACGTCGGTTTTTACGATTACTATGTCCCCGGCATTCGAATTACCGGCTTCATGAGCCATTGGATGACGTTCTCTGGCCAGGAGATGTTCGCTCTCATCCTGCTGCTCGCCTTTTTGTTCTTTGCGACGTTCGCTTTCCGCAGGGGTTGGATCTGGTCCCTTTGCGGCGGCTTGATGTTTGCAGCGCTGGTACTCGTCATGACTCGCAGCACCTGGCTGGGTTTCGCAGTCGCCGCTCTGTACTTGTGCTGGTTCTGGCGGCGCTGGCTGATTGCGCTGCTGCCCGTCGTCGGCATCGCTGCATTCCTGCTCGCCCCGGCGGCCGTTCGCGAGCGCCTCACCTCCCTGACGAGCCCGAAACAGCGAATCGATTCCAACCAGCATCGCATCGTGACCTGGCGGACTGGCCTCCGGATGATTCAACGCCATCCGTGGTTCGGCCTGGGACCCGAGGGCGTCAAACTGCACTTCGACGAGTACGTGCCTCCCGATGTCCCGCGCCCTCTCCCCGACGGATGGTACGGACACCTCCACAATATCTATCTTCAGTTCGCGGCGGAGCGCGGAATTCCCACCATGCTGGCGCTTCTCTGGCTGCTGCTGAAGATCGGTTGGGATTTCGCGCATCGCCTTCGCACATTGCCTCCCGGTCGCAGCGACCAGCGCTTCCTTCTGCATGGTGGCATTGCCGTGCTGCTCGCGACCATGGTGGCTGGATTCTTCGAGCACAATCTGGGCGATACCGAAGTGCTCACGATGTTCTTGGCGGTGGTCGCCTGCGGCTATCTTGTGCTGGATTCGGAAGTCGTCGGCCAGCCGGAGACTGCAAAAGAAGGCGCAGCCGTTGTTTAGTTCGCTGAAGGGCAGGGAAGTCGTGCTCGCCGGCGGCGCCGGCGGATTGGGAGCCGCCGTAGCGTCTCTTCTGGTTGACGAGGGTGCGCGGGTAATCCTGGGATTTCGCGCCAACCGGGAGCGTGCGGCACGTTGGCAGCGCTCCGCGGAGCTGGTCGAGGCCGATCTCACCGAGTCCGCCGGCCGCGCGCGCCTGCTGGATGCCGCGCCGCATCTCTATGGACTGGTCGTTTTCGCCGGCGATCCGGCGCGTGTGGCCGATCCGATGCAAACGGAAGCCGCCATGGCCCGTTCTCACGATGTGAATTATGCGGGACCCATCTTGCTCGCGCGCGAGGCGGCGGAGCGAATGAAAGCGAGCGCCGTCGAAGGCGCCATCGTCCTCTTCTCGACCATGCAGGCCAACGCCCTGTTCCCCGGCTCCACGGTTTATGCCGCCCAGAAGGCCGCGCTTCAGCACGCCGCCCGCATCCTTGCCAAGGAATGCCGCGGGCGCTCAAACATTCGCGTCAACGTGGTGAGCCCGGGTGTGATGTCTGCCGGCATGGCGGAGGCGAGCATTGCTTCCGGCAAGTACGACCGGTTCTTGCACGAGGGCGTGATCAGCCGGTTTGGTCGCGCCGAAGACGTGGCCCGCGCCGTCCGTTTTCTGCTCGAACCGGACAACTACATTACCGGCCAGGTCCTTTGTGTCGACGGCGGCATGACCCTCTAGCCTCCCGGCTCGGTCACGGTTGCGGTCCTGGGCTCGGTCGGCAGCGGCAGCCCCCTTCCATACAGGCACATATGATCGTATGCCCAGATCTTTACGATG
>DASXAK010000120.1:0-10204 GCA_036406715.1 Bryobacteraceae bacterium
GCCAGTTGGCTCCCGTGCCGGTGGCTGGCGGCGAGGCGGCGCTGCTGCCGCGGCTGCCGATTGACTTGTCTTTGAACCCGCCCGCGATCCAGGGGCCGCCGCCGGCGGTCGGCGAACACACCACCACTATTCTGCGGGAAGCCGGCTGCAGCGAAACGGAAATCGAAGAATTGCTGCGGAGCGGAGTCTGCAGTCAAAGTTCGTGAGGGCCGCCGGAGGCGCCGAGTGCCAACTCTCAATACCGAGCAACAACTGATCCTCAGCACGGTGCGCAAGTTCGTCGCCAACGAAGTGATCCCGGTCGCTTCGGAGATGGACCACCGCAACGAATATCCGCATGAGCTGGTCCGCCAGATGCAAGAGATGGGGCTGTTTGGGCTCAACATCCCGGAGGAATTTGGCGGCGCGGCCGTTGACACAGCCACGTTCGCGATGGTGTTTGAAGAGATTTCCCGAGGCTGGTTGGGGCTCGCCGGTGTGATCGGCAGCAACTCGGTGATGTGCGACGTCGTTGTGCGCTTCGGAACCGACGAACAGAAGCGGCGCTTCTTGCCGGCCATGGCTTCAGGAGCCAAACGCGGCGGCATCTGTCTGACGGAATCGAACGCCGGCACCGATCTGCAGAATATCAGCACCACCGCCCGGCGCGACGGCAATGTGTACCGTGTGAACGGATCCAAAATGTGGATTACGAACGCCCGGCACGGCAACACGTTTTTGCTGCTCGCCAAGACCGACCCCTCCGCACAGCCGCCACACCGCGGAATGAGCGCCTTTATTATCGAGAAGGGCGCCCACGGCATGAACGTCGGCCGCGATATCGATAAGCTCGGTTATAAAGGTGTCGAAACCTGCGAGCTCCATTTCGATAACTTTCCGGTGCCGGCAGAAAACTTAGTCGGCGGCGCAGAAGGCCAAGGGTTCAAGCACGTCATGACCGGCCTGGAAGCGGAACGGCTGAACGTCGCCGCCCGCGGCTTGGGTGTGGCGCGCGCCGCGTTCGAGGAGGCAATCCGCTACGCGCAGCGTCGCGTCACCTTTGGTCGGCCCATCGCGGAATATCAGACTATCCAGAACAAGCTGGCCGATATGGCGACCCGCATCGAGGCGTCCCGGCTGCTTATCTATTCCGCTGCCGAGAAACGCGATCGCGGCGAGCGTTGCGATCTCGAAGCCGGCATGGCCAAACTGTTCGCTACCGAGACGGCCGCCGAGGTTTCCTTCGAGGCGATGCGGATTTTGGGCGCGAATGGCTACTCGAAGGATTTTCCCGTCGAACGCTATTACCGCGATGCGCCGCTGGTCGTCATCGGCGGTGGCACCAATGAGCTGCAGCGCCTCATCATCGCGCGGAATCTTCTGAAGAAGTACAAGGACAACGGGTGAGGGAATGATGAACCCAGCCGCATCGAAATCGGCAGCATCGGAATATTCGCGGGAGCTCGTCAGGTTTCTGCATGGCCTCGCGCCGGAAACTCTTCCCGCCGCGGTGCTCGATCGCGCCCGCTATTTTCTTCTGGATTACTTGGCGGTTGCTGTTCGCGGCTCGCGCGAGGAATCGGCGCGAGCCGCGCAGCGCATGGTCGAGCGCACCGGCGCGTGGGGCGCAGCGACGGTGATCGGCACGCCGATTCGCACCCTCCCCGGCTTGGCCGCGTTTGCCAACGGAACTGCGGCGCACGGTATCGAGCAGGACGATACCCATAGCGGTGGCTCGATTCACCTCGGCGCGACCATGTACTCGGCCGCTTTGGCCTTGGCCGAAACCTTACCTGAGATGCAGCAGGGAAAGTTTCTCGCTGCCGTGGTGGCCGGCTTCGAAGCGTCCGCGCGCATCGCGATGGCCGTGCAACCCAAGGAGCACTATGCACTGGGATTTCATCCCACTGCCACTTGTGGCGTCTTCGGTGCGGCCATCACCGCCGCGAAACTGCTCGGCCTCACGGCGGAACAAACCTTGGGTGCAGTGGGTATCGCCGGCAGCATGGCGGCTGGGAGCATGGAATTTCTCGCCGACGGCGCTTGGACCAAGCGCATGCATCCGGGGCTCGCGGCGCAGAATGGAATTCAGGCGGCTTTGCTGGCGTCGGAGGGATTCGTGGCGCCCCGCCGCATTTTCGAGGGCCGCGACGGCTTTTTGCAAGCGTACTCGCGCCAGCCGCTTCCGGATCGACTCACTGAAGGTCTGGGTGAATCGTTCGAGATTCTCCACACCGCCGTGAAGCCGCACGCCTGCTGCCGCTACATGCAAGGCCCGATCGACGCGATTCTCGAGCTCATGCGCCTCCACTCCATCGATCCCGATCGGATTCAGAAAATCGAAGTGGCGATCCTCGAGGCAGGCTGGGGGATCGTCTGCGAACCACGCGAGCGGAAGTACCATCCCGAATCGATCGTCGATACGCAGTTCTCCATGCCATTCGGAGCGGCGGTGGCTGTGACTTGCGGCGCCGCGGGTCTCGACCAGTTCACGCTCGAGCAAATCCGTTCGCTGCGCATACAGCGCATGATGCAGAAGGTGGTCCTCATCAAAGATACTCGTTTAGAGAAGAACTTTCCCCGCGAGTGGCCCGCCCACGTCGTCATCCAACTCGATACGGGCGAGAGCCACGAAAATTTTGTGCGCTATCCGAAAGGCGATCCCGAGAACCCGCTCACCTGGGACGAAATGGCAGCCAAGTTCCGCTCGCTCGCCGGAAGCGTACTCCCGCCGGACCGCTGTGACCGGATCATCGCCCAAATCGCGACGGTCCGTCCAGGCCTCCTGCCCGCCCTCTGTGGCGGCGTTGACGGCACGCACGTTCCGGATCTTAACACCGCGGATTCTTAGAACCCTTTTCGGATTGCGGCGCCCCGCAGCACATTCGATATAATCGACCCTTCGTTTCTCATTTTCAATACACAAAGGAAAAACCGGATGGCGAATGTAGGTGCGGTTGGATTGGATTGGCAGGAGCGCGTCAATTGGGACCGGTTGCGCAAATACCGCCTGGCACGGGCCCGCGAGCGCATGAAGGCGCACGGCCTCGGCGCGATGTTGTTGATGTATGACGAGAACGTTCGGTATGTGACCAGCACGTTGACTCCCGGCTGGAACCGGTTGAAGCCCGGCCTGCGCTACGCGCTGCTCTGCGGCGACGACGCGCCGGTTCTCTTCGAGCAAGGCGATATCGGTCTCCACATCGAAGAACATTCCCCGTGGATCCCGAAGGACAACATCCGCTACTCCTACGCCTGGATTAAAGGCGCCGCCGGTCCTGCCTCCAGCATGCAGGTCAACAAGTTCACCAACGCCATCAAGCAGGAAATGAAGAAGCGCGGTGTCGACGGCATGAAGCTCGGGTGCGACTTCATCGACATCAACATGATCCGCATCTTCCAGGAAAACAAAATCGAATGGGGCGACGGCATGACCCCCATGATGGAAGCGCGCGCCGTCAAGAATCAGGATGAGCACGAGTGTATGCGCATGGTCGGCGCCATTGGTGACGCCGCGCATTGGGAATTCATGAAATTCCTCAAGCCGGGGCTTACCGAAAACCAACTCACCGCCCACATCATGGAGTTCCTGTACAACATTCCGGGCATGGAAGACGTCGAAGACGTCATTGTTTCCTCCGGCCTCAACACCTGGCCGAACTGGCGCAATTTCTCCGATCGCATCATCAAACCCGGCGACATGGTGTTTATGGATCTGGCCGCGCTCACCTGGAACGGGTACAAATCGTGCTATTACCGCACTTACATGGTGGGCCGCGAACCGAACCAGGAGCAGAAAGATTACTATGCGACCGCGCTCAAATGGCTCTATGATTCGATCAAGGCGGTGAAGGTCGGCGCCACCACCCGCGACATCGCCTCGAAATGGCCGTCCGCTAAAGAAGCGTGGGGCTACGAAGAAGAAGACCAGGCCGCCGCGAATCTCTGGGGCCACGGTCTCGGCCTCGCGCAGTACGACCAGCCGGTAATTTCGCGCATCTGGTCGCTCGATCATCCCATCGAGATCAAGGAAGGTATGGTCTTCGCACTCGAAACCCAGCACGGCAAGCCGCACCAGTGGGGCGTCCGTATCGAGGAAATGCTGATCGTTCACAAAGACAGCGTCGAGATCGTATCGAATTTTCCGGTCGAGCAGATCACGGTAGTCGATCCCATGCCGGGCTACTCGGACTACGGCAAGCGCCCCGGGAGGTAAGTGGGGCAGTCGGAACGACCCGCAACCGGGGTCTCCCACCTGCCCGCCGCCATGCAAGATATGATCCTCCCCCTCGCCGCTCCCGAAGCCGCCGACCCCGCCCGTTTCGGCCCGAAAGCGGCGAATCTCGCGCGCCTGACCCAGGCCGGCCTGCCAGTGCCGTCCGGCTTTTGCCTAGACGCCGAAGCCTATCGTACCCAGCTTCGCGCGCTCAATCTCGAAGCCGACGCTCGGGGCGTCTTCGGCGCAACGTCGAGCCCGCAGGCGCGCCGCCACGCCCTGGCGATGAAGCTGGGCCTGCTCGATCAACCCATCACCCCCGCGGTTCTCGACCCGCTCCTGGCCGCTTGGCGCGAGTTGACGGCCCCCACCAGCGCACTCACCGTTGTCCGCTCTTCCGCACTGGTCGAAGACCGCTTCGGTTCGAGTTTCGCCGGCCAGTTCGAGAGTTTCCTCGGCATCGAAACCGAAACCGATTTCATCACCGCTGTCCGCTCCTGCTGGGGTGCGCTGTGGGCCACGCGCGCGCTGCGTTACATGGCAACCCATCAGATCGATCCCGCCGAAACCGCGATGGCTGTGCTACTCCAACCGCTTGTTTCGGCGCGAGCCGCAGGCGGCGGCCTCAGCGAATCGGCCGAAGGCACGTTGATCCTGAGCGCCACCTGGGGCTTGGGATCTTCAATCGCGCAGGGTGAAGTCACGCCCGATCGCTATGAGCTTTCCCGCGACGGCCGGCTGCTGAACCTGACGCCCGGCCGCAAAGACCATCAGGTCGGCTGCATCCACCGCCAGGAGCCGGAAGCTCGCGCCGTGCCGCGAGCCCAAATGACAGAGCCGTGCCTTTCCGAAGCCCAAGCCGTCGAACTCGGGGAGTTGCTTCGCCAGGTGGAAGACCTCATGCAGTTGCCCGTCGAAATCGAATGGGCGCTCGACGAAACCGGATTTCAACTCCTCCAGGCCCGCCCGCTCCACATTCAGCCCGCAACCGTGCCCGATGCCGTCTGGCAGAACCGCCCGCGTCTCAACGGCCACGCCGCCGGAATCGGCTGGGGCACCGGCCGCGCCTGCGTGATCCACTGCGAATGCGAGCTCTCGCGAGTGGCTCCGGGAGATGTCCTCGTCACCCGCGTTGCCGGTCCCGCGCTCAGTCACATCCTCACGCAGGTGGCCGGCGTCGTCACCGAGCGCGGTGGCAGCACCTCGCACATGGCGTCTCTCGCCCGCGAGCGCGGCATCCCCATGGTTCTCGGAGTCCTCAACGCCACCGAGCGCATCCCCGACGGCTCCATCGTCGCGGTCGATGGCGTCGCTGGTGTGGTTCGCTGGATGACCTGAAATTACTCGACGCCGAACGCCAGCAGCACGTTCCCGTTCCGCCCTTCCTGAACGCCCGGATATCCGGCACCCGCGAACACCATCCCTGCCGCGATCGTGGGTCCGGAGGCGCCCATCGATCCGCCTTTCGCCGCAACACCGTTGACCGTTTCGAAATCGCGCAGCATGTCAAAAGTCCACAGAATTTTTCCGTCATGGGTCGACAGCGCGCGCAACACTCCGTCCCAGCCGCCCGAGAAGACCACGCCCGGCATCGTGGAAACCGCGGCATCGTGGCCGCCGTGTCGACCCGGCTCCGGCTGAATATTGGTAAACCACTCGCGTTCGCCGTTGGTTACACTCAGCGCGACGACGCCGCCACTGTCCAGCCCGAAGTAAGCGTTTCTTTCGTCCGCGCTGCCGCCGAAATTGACTTGCCCCTGGGGTTCCGGCTGCTTCGAGGCCACTGAGGTCTTCCACACTACCGCACCCTTGCGGTCCGGATCGTGCGCCCAAATGATTCCGCTCTTTTGAGCGGCGAGGAGCACCCGCCGGCCGTTCGGCAGTGTTTTCAGGATGGGTGAAGCGCCGAAATCGAAGTCCGGTCCCGCGTCCTTTGGGCAATTCTCCGGTGTGCCGCGTCCTTTGATACAACTCACTACCCACGCGTCGCCGGCCAGATCCTGGACTGCCCAAAGCACCTTGCCGCTATCCATGTCGAGCGCCAGAATCGCATCGGTCCGCACGGACGCCGGCGCTGTGTAGCTGTCTCCCGTGCCTATGTACAGCGCATGGCGCTGCGGATCGAGGGTCGGTGAATTCCAGACTCCTCCGCCCGAAGGGCCGAATTGCTGGGTGCCTTTCGCGTTTTTCGCGGTCGGCCGCGGAGTCTCTGGAATCACGTAGGTCTTCCAGATCTGCCGTCCGGTCATAGCGTCTAGCGCGGCCACGCTTCCGCGGAACGTGCAGCATTGGTAACCGGCGTTCACCGCCCGGGCTTCTTCGTCCGAAGCTACCGGGACATACAGCCGGCTTTGGTACAGTTGGGGTGCCCCGGTGATGTGCGCGGCCTCATGCGTTTCCACCTGAGTCTTCCACGCCAACTCGCCGGTCGCGGCATTCAGCGCGTATACGTTGCCCTTCAGGTCGCCGAAGTAGGCCAGCGCTTCTGCGGCCGTCCGCCCCGGACCGATGCTGACTGCTGAGCGAACCGGCCCGGCCGCCTGGTACATCCAATACGAGCATCCGCGCGCGGCATTGAGTGAATACACCGCTCCGGTGTCGACGGCAACAAACACCCGTCCTCCAACCAGGGTCGGCTGGCTGTAGACCGACTTCGCGCCCGGAAATCCGAACGCCCACTTCAGCTTGAGATGCGCAGCCTGTTCGCCCGTGAGTTGTGCGCCGGCAGCGTCCTGAAAGCGTGAGTTCGTGATCCCCGCGCCCCAGCCGTTCCAGGCGGCCTTCGCCTGCCACTCGCCCAATCCCGAATTCTCGGTACACGTACCGGACCCGCTATGCGAATCAATAGACGCGGGCGCATTCTGCGAGAGCGCCGGACTGCACGCCAAAACAATGCCCACGAGGGCAGGGAAGTATTTCATGTCTGGACATTGTACATGCTTCAAGACGTGGAAACCTCCCCGGCCGTGATCGATAGCGTGCGGGGTAGGCTGGATAACACAGATGCCTGCATAGACTGCTATCATGTAGGCATGAAGCGGCAGGCGGACATTCAGTACACCATCCGAGGCGTCCCGCCGGAGGTTGACCGCGCGCTTCGACAACGAGCCGAACGACGCAAGAAGAGCCTGAATCAACTCATACTGGACGAACTGACCGCGGTCACGATTGGCGACAGGCCTCGCGCTGATTTTTCCGATCTGGTGGGCCGCTGGACCCCAGATCCTGCGTTCGACGAGATCATATCGTCCCAACGACGGATCGATTGGAAGAAGTGGAGGTGAGGGTTGCTCTCGACACGAACCGTCTCACCGACCTGTTTCAAGGCGACTCTCATCTCGCCGACCGGCTCGCCGTCTCCGATGAAGTCTGGATTCCTTTCGTTGTCCTGGCTGAGATTAAGGCAGGGTTCTACGGCGGAACGCAACAACATCGCAACGAGATACTGCTTCGCAACCTGTTGGGGAAGCCCACCGTCTCAATTCTTCTTCCTACTCGGGAAACGGCTGAGCAGTATGCTCGCCTATTCGTGCAACTCAAACGCGCCGGCACTCCCGTTCCTGACAACGATCTCTGGATCGCTTCACTCGTTTTGGAACATGACCTCACTCTGATCACTCGCGACCGGCATTTCCAGAAGATACCCCAGCTTCTGCGAGCGTAGATCCGCGCCCACCCCACCCGTGATACGCTAGATGAACTAATGCCCCTGGTCGCTGTCACGGACTCGGTTTTTCCCAACCTCGATCCGGCCCACAAGGTCCTCTCGCAAGTCGGCGCCGAGTTGCGCGTCGCCGCGCAATCCACTCCGGAGGCCATCCTCGAAGTCGCGCGCGATGCCGATGCCGTGCTCACAACGTACGCCAAAATGCCGGCGCAGGTCATCACACAGTTAACGCGCTGCCGCATCATTGCCCGATTCGGCATCGGCGTCGACAACGTCGATATCCCGGCTGCTACCGGTCACGGCATCGTTGTCACCCGCGTCCCCGACTATTGCCTGGACGAAGTCTCTGATCACGCGATGGCCTTGCTGCTCGCATTGGTCCGCAAGATTCCCTCGTCGAGTGCGCGAACTCATTGCGGCCGCTGGGAAATGAAGGCCGTTACGCCCATTCACCGCCTGCGTGGAACGGTGCTCGGGCTGGTCGCGTTCGGGCAGATTCCGCAGCTGGTCGCGCCCAAAGCTCAATCGTTCGGTATCCGCGTTGTGGCGTACGATCCCTACGTAAAAGATGATGTGCTCTCCCGCGCCGGCGTCGAGCGCGTCGATTTCGACGAGTTGGTGCGGATCTCCGATTACATCTCGATCCACACGCCGCTGATCCCGGCGACCCATCATCTGTTCGGCGCCGATGTCTTTCCGCGCATGAAGCCGACCGCCTACCTTATTAATACGGCCCGCGGCCCGATTGTCGACGAAGCCGCCTTGGCGCGCGCGCTCGATCAGAAGCAGCTTGCCGGCGCTGCACTCGACGTTATGGAGCAGGAGCCGCCTGCGAACTCGCCGCTGTTCGGACGAGATAACGTTATCCTCACTCCGCACACCAGTTTTTATTCCGAAGAGTCGCTTGTCGACCTGCAGACCAAGGCAGCCGAAGAAGTGCTTCGGGTCCTCACCGGTAAGCCGGTGCGCAACCCCGTCAATCCCGAAGTTGCCCAGTCCGCCACCCTTTGACCAATTTGGAGGAATTGACCAACATGTCTCAAGAACCCTGGAAAACCGATAAGTGGTTCGTCAGCCCCTGGAATTTTGACGAAGCCGTCCGCGCCGAATTTCATTTCCCGTCGCAAATTCAGATTCACGACATCACCCTGCGCGACGGTGAGCAGCAGACTGGCGTCATCTTCACGAAAGACGACAAGATTCGCATCGCCGAAGGCCTGGCCGAAGCCGGTGTCCACCGCATCGAAGCCGGCATGCCGGTTGTCTCACCGAGCGATCAGGCGGCGATCAAGGAAATCGTCAGGCGCAATCTCGGGCCGCAGATTTTCGCCTTTTCCCGCTGCATGGTCGACGACGTTAAGCGCGCCGTCGATTGCGGCGTCTCCGGCGTCGTGATGGAAGTCCCCTCCAGCCAGCACATCATTCAATACGCGTACCAGTGGCCGCTCGAAAAAGCCATCCAGCTTTCCATCGAATCCACCGCTTACGCGCACTCGCAGGGACTCGAAGTCGTCTTCTTCCCCATCGATTTCACTCGCGCCGATATGAAGTGGGTGCTTGACCTCATCCTCCGGGTGGCCAACGAAGGGCACATGGACGCGCTCGCCCTGGTCGATACCTTCGGCGTGGTCTCCCCGCATGCCATGCAATACCTCGTCCGCCAGGTGAAGGCGCGCGTCAATAAGCGTCTCGAAGCCCACTTCCACATGGATTTCGGCATGGGCGTCGCCAATACCATCATGGCCGTAGCCGAGGGCGTCGAAGTGATTCACTCCACCGTGCTCGGCCTCGGCGAGCGCGCGGGCAACACTCCTATGGAAGAAACTGCCATGGCGTTGCTCACGCTCTACGGCATCGACATCGGTTTGAAGTACGATAAGCTCTACAGCCTGGCGCGCCTGGTGCAGGAACTCTCCGGTCATGCCGTGCCAAGCAATCGCCCGGTGGTCGGCGATGCGCTCTTCCAGATCGAATCCGGCATCATCGCGAGCTGGTTCCAGAACTGCGGGGCGCAGCATCCCACGGAGCTCTTCCCCTACCGCCCCGACGTGGTGGGGCAACCGGCCGCCAAAGTGGTGTTCGGCAAAGGCAGCGGCATCGATTCTGTCAAAAATGGTTTGAAGAATTTGGGCGTCGAATTCACCGAGGACGAAGCCATGCAGGTCGTCGGCGCGGTGAAGGACTTTTCGCTCGAACGCAAACGCCTCCTCACCGAGGCCGAATTCCGGGCCATCGTTACCAAAACTCTTCCGAACCGCGTAACCGCCCAAGCCGCCGTTTAAAGAAATGTAGGGGCCGGCGCCCCTTACGTCGCCGGCCCTCCTCGAAACCTGTATTCGAAC
>DASXAK010000121.1:0-13038 GCA_036406715.1 Bryobacteraceae bacterium
AAAGAGATACACGTGGCAGGGCGCAACGGCACCGCGCTCGGCGGCCGCCGACCCGGCGGACGCGGTCCGGGAGCCTCGCCACCCACGTTCGCCAGTCTGCGCAGTCTGCAGCTTGACTTTTTCTATATTTCTATTATCATAGAAATATAGAAGGGAACGGCATGGGAAAACGAGACGACGCCGCACTGACCACGCGCTACGCGGACATGCTCGCTGCCATGGGGACCGAGCCGCGGCTCCGCATCGTGCGGCTTCTTCTGAGCGCACACCCGGATGGAATGGTGGTTGGCGAAATCGGCACTGAGCTGGACATCCCCTCCAGCACGCTTTCCCATCATCTGGAGAAGCTCAAAAACGAGGACCTGGTGCGCGTCCGCCGCGAAGGCACTTATCTCTGGTATTCGGCCAATACGGAAGCGCTTCAGGAACTCCTCGGTTTCCTGTACGCCGAATGCTGCACGCGCAACAAAGCCATTGCGCCGGAAAAAATCGTCTGCTGCAAGTAACCACCAATCTCATTACGCAAATGTGAATCGCAGAGGTAATCAGCATGGAAGTGAAAGAGACAGTTCGAGAGAAATACGGCCAGGCAGCCCTTCGCGTTCACTCCGGGGGAAGCGGCTGCTGCGGCGCATCGCCCAGTTCCAATGGGTGCGTCGATCCGATCACTGTGAATCTGTATGACCCGAGTGAGACCCGCCAGATCCCGGAAGAAGCGGTACTGGCTTCCCTGGGTTGCGGCAACCCCACGGCCTTGGCCAAGCTTCAGCCGGGCGAAATCGTACTCGATCTCGGTTCTGGCGGTGGCATTGACGTGCTCCTGTCTGCCAAACGCGTTGGCCCTGCCGGCAAAGCCTATGGTCTCGACATGACGGACGAAATGTTGGCTCTGGCGCGCGAGAATCAGCGCAAATCCGGCATTGAAAACGTGGAGTTCTTGAAGGGCGATATCGAAGCGATTCCCCTGCCGGACAATTCGGTGGATGTGATCATCTCCAACTGCGTGATTAACCTGTCCGCCGACAAAGACCGCGTCCTGCGGGAGGCCTTTCGTGTTCTCAAGCCCCGGGGACGCTTTGCCGTGTCCGACGTGGTGGTGCGCGGTGACGTGCCGGCCGAAGTGCGGCGCAACATGGAACTCTGGGTTGGCTGCATCGCCGGGGCGCTGCGCGATACCGACTATGCGGCGAAGTTGGCCGGCGCGGGCTTCGAGGCAATCGATATGGAGCCCACGCGCGTTTACAACATGGACGACGCCCGCCAGTTTCTGGCGGAGGCCGGCATCGACGTGGATACGGTGGCACCCCAGGTCGAGGGCAAGTTTATGAGCGCATTCATCCGCGCGGTGAAACCTGCCTCCAAGGAATGACGTGCTCCGGCGGGCTGTAGCGGAAGGTCTCGGAACATTCTTTCTTCTGGCGGCTGTCGTCGGATCTGGCATTATGGGTGATCGCCTGGCGGGGGGAAATGCCGCGATTGCTCTGTTGGCGAACACCATCGCAACCGGTGCGGCTCTGGTAGTCCTGATTTCCATGTTCGGTCCAATTTCGGGCGCGCACTTCAACCCCGCCGTCACGCTGGCGGATGCCACGCAGGGAGGCCTGCTGTGGCACGAAGTGCCTGGATACATTGCGGCGCAGGCCTTGGGTGGCATTCTCGGAGTCTGGGTCGCGCACCTGATGTTCGGCGAGGCGGTGCTGCAGGTATCCCATCACGTGCGCGCGGGCGGCTGTCAGCTCTTGAGCGAATTCATCGCCAGCTTTGGACTCTTAGGCGTGATCTGGGGTTGTTCGCGGCGTCGGGCCGAAGCCGTTCCCGTCGCCGTCGGGCTCTACATTACCGCCGCCTACTGGTTTACGGCGTCAACCTCGTTTGCCAATCCTGCTGTGACGCTGGCACGGTCTTTCACCGGCACCTTCTCCGGTATCCGTCCCATCGACATGCCCGGGTTCATCGTGGCGCAGCTCGCCGGCGCGTTGACGGCCACGCTTCTGTTCCGCTGGCTGGTGCCGTCGCTGCCTAGCCGGGCCCCGGCGGTCGTGGTCCCGCATGCAGAGGAAAAGGAAATCAGTCGTGGCGCCTAAGAAACGCGTGTTGATTCTCTGCACGGGCAACTCCGCGCGAAGTCAGATGGCGGAAGGCTTGTTGCGACACCATGCCGGTGACCGGTTCGAAGTCTATAGTGCTGGAACGAAACCAGGTCGCGTTCGTCCCGAGGCCGTTGCGGTGATGCAGGAAGTCGGAATCGACATATCAGGAGCTCGTTCCAAGTCCGTCGAGGAATTCAGCCATCAGAGCTTCGACTATGTGCTTACCGTCTGCGACCACGCCCGAGAGACGTGCCCGGTTTATCCGGGCCACGCCAACCGGCTACACCACAGCTTCGAAGATCCCGCGACGGCCAATGGATCTGAAGAAGAGCGGCTGGCCGTGTTCCGCCGGGTTCGAGATCAGATTCGCGAGTACCTGCGCCGGTTCCCCTCTACGCCCGAATAGACTTTCTGAAAATCCCATTCCCCTTCCGGAAAAATATTTTCATCTCCCGCCAATCCCGCCACTTACCGCCAAAATGACGACTCCCGCTACCCGGTTTCTCAATACCTCCGCGCGATACTGAAAACGAGAGAGGTTCGATGCCGCACCGCTTCTTCCACCTCGGAACGATCCAGCCGGGTCCCGCTCTAACCGGACCGGCCCGCTCCGCTTGGTACCAAGCGGAAATCACGCGTTAACTTCTTTCACCGCAACAAACCGTTTTCGACTTCGGAAACGTACGTTTCCCAAAACCGCGTATGGATGCTCAAAAACACGCCGACCTCGGCTCCTGGGCCGGCCTCCAGCAGGCGTTCGCCATCGTCATCGGCAGTTGTGCCGCCGCCCGCGCTCAGTGCCTCAGGCAGGTCCGCGATTCCAAAATCCTCGACGACCTCGGCTTCACCTGGGACGAGTTCTGCAAAGACTACGCCGGCATCAGCCGCCAGCACGCCGACTCCCTCATCCGCCAGCACGCCGAGTTCGGCGACGCTTACTTTCGCCTCTCCGAAATCGCCCGTATCTCGTCGCGCACGTACCGCGAGATCGCTGCCCACGTCGACAACGAAGCGATTGAAATCGACGGCGAGAAAATCGCGCTCACGCCTTCCAACGCCGGCCGGATTCGCGCAGCCATTTACTCCTTGCGCAGCCGGGCGCGGCCTGCTGCCACCGCCGCCCGGCCTCCGGCGGATCTGGTCGAGCTGCAAATCCGCGTCGACGCCCTCGCCGCGGACATCGCCAAATCCATTCGCGCGCTCAATCCGCTCGAAAGCCGCGACCCGCACCGCGGCTTCGTCGCCTACGCTACGAACAAGCTTCGCGTCCTCGCCCGCCAGTTGGATGCCGAACCCGGCTCCCCCCAATGACGGCGCCGCCCGCCGCTACTTCCCGTGCGTCTGACAATACCGGCTGCGCGCGCTCCGGATCAGTTCCTTTGCCCCGTCAGGCCCGCGCCAGCCGTGCAACTCCGTCCGCTTGCCTTCCAGCTCTTTGTAGATCATGAAGAAGTGTTCGATCTCGCGCAGATTGTGCGGGAATGCGTCTTCGATCTTCTGTATCTGATCGAATCGCGGGTTGCGGTTCGGCACCGCCAGGATCTTTTGATCCGGCTCCTGCTGGTCGATCATCTCGAGCATCCCCACCGGCCGCACCGCGATCATTACCCCGGGATAGCTCGGCTCATCCACCAGCACCAGCACATCGAGTGGATCGCCGTCCTCGGCCAGCGTCCCCGGCACGAACCCGTAATCGCCCGGGTAGTGCATCGGCGAATACAGCGCCCGGTCGAGCCGGAAAACGCCCGTCGCTTTGTCGTATTCATACTTGTTACTGGAGTTTCGTGGAATCTCGACGATCATGCGAACGATGTCGGGACAATCCGGCCCGGGATCCAGATCGTACAGGCTCACGCTGCTATCGTAGCAGCGGCTGCCGCTCGCTATAATCGCGAGTTGACACCGAAAACCGCATTCCTCTTCCCCGGCCAGGGCTCCCAGTATGCCGGCATGGGCAAGGCGCTCGCGGAACAGTTCCCGGAGGCGCGGCGTGTTTTCGAAGAGGCGGACGACGCCCTCGCGTTTTCCATTTCGCGGCTGTGTTTCGAAGGCCCTGAGGAACAGCTCAAGCTCACCGAGAATACCCAGCCGGCCTTGCTCAGCGTCTCCGTGGCCGCCTGGTCCGTGCTTCGCGAGCGCGGCTGGCAGCCCGACTACGTCGCCGGCCACAGCCTGGGCGAGTACTCCGCGCTCGTCGCGGCCGGCAGTCTCTCGCTTACCGATGCCGTGCGTCTCGTCCGTAAGCGCGGCCGCTATATGCAGGAAGCGGTCCCGGAAGGCACGGGCGCGATGGCCGCCCTGTTGAAGTTACCAGTGGGCGCGCTCGATTCGGTCTTACAGCAGGCTGCGCAAGGAGAAGTAGTAACCGCCGCCAATCTCAACTCGGCCGATCAGGTGGTCATCGCCGGCCACGCCGCCGCCGTCAATCGGGCCATCGAACTGGCGAAAGCCGCCGGCGCCCGCCGCGCCGTCCTGCTCCCCGTAAGCGCGCCGTTTCATTGCCCGCTCCTCAAACCGGCCCAAGAGCGCCTGCGCGCGGATCTCGACGCCATCGACTTCCGCGATCTTGCTTTTCCCCTCGTCAACAACTGGCAAGCTCGCGAGGTGCGCACCGGCGCCGAAGCCCGCCACGGCCTCTACCAGCAGGTCCCCAATCCCGTCCGCTGGGCCGAGTCAGTCAATTACCTGACCCGCCAGGGCGTCACCCGCGCCGTCGAAGTCGGCGCCGGCAGCGTCCTCACCGGACTGCTCCGGGGCGTCGAGCCGCCGATTTCCGGTTATAAATTCGGGGAACCACCCGATTTCGAGAAACTAACTGCCTGAAAATCCCCCGGGAAACGTTCCCCGAAGACTTTTGCCGCGAATTTGCGAATTTGTACTGGTACGCCGCCCGTGCCTATACAGTACAAATCATATTGATAGTCCGCGAGCTTACATGACAGAATTCATCTGGACATACACGAATTCGCCCGATGTGGCATTTGATGACTACTCAACCAATCACCCGGAAGCGCAACCATCTGATGGCCAAGTTGGCCGCAATTCTCTTACTCTCGTTCGGACTAGCCAAGGCGGACCGGCTCGACACAACGAGCTATAACTTCCAGCTCAACGGCGGAGGAGGTGGTTCGGCCGCCACCCTGAATCTGACAACCCAGATCGAAATCTTCTGCAACGACTTCAATAACGATATCTATGTTCCCGTCTCCAACTACTCCGCGAATTTGACAACGTTCACTGCCGCCGGAATGGCCGCGGGAAACACCCGCTTCGGGGCGATGGATGCCAGCGGTTTTAAGACGATCAGCCTCACCGACACAATCGCGCAGAACACCATCAACGCCGCGAACGGCCTGGCGCGATATGAGATGGCCGCATACCTCGTTTCGCAATACGACCTCCCCGGCGGGAATGATGCGGCCAACAACAATCTTCAGATGGCGATTTGGGAGCTTCTGGATCCGATCAGCTATCCCGATCCCCTGAACGTCAACCCATCGGCTCAGCCGGCCGCCGATCTGGCCTTGGCCGGCGATTGGTACTACGGGACCACCGAAGCCCAGCGCGAAGCCTATCTGCAGAACTACCGGATTGTGAGCGATGCCACGATGACCTGTCCGGCCGCGGGTTGCGGCGCCAATGCGCCGAAGGTCGGAGGCTTCCAGGAACAGATTACGCGCATACCGGAGGTGGGATCCTTCAGCTTGCTGGCGCTCGGGCTGATTGGGATCGCTTTCCGGGCGCGCCGGCGTCGGGTAGCCTAACGGCGGCCCGCCGGGTGCCACAAGTACAACTTCACCAATTCACACACCAATTCACAAAGGACCGGCTCGCGCCGGTCCTTTGCGCACCCGCCTACTTCCCTGCGTTAAACCGGTTCTCGACTTCCGCCCAGTTCACGGTGTTCCACCAGGCGCTGAGATAGTCGGGACGGCGATTCTGATACTTCAAATAATAAGCGTGCTCCCAGACATCGATTCCCATTACCGGGTACTTGCCTTCCATCACCGGGCTGTCCTGGTTGGCCGTGGAATAGATATCGAGTTTCCCGCCGGACTTGATCAGCCAGGCCCAGCCTGACCCGAACCGCGTCGCGCCGGCCTGGTTCATCTTTTCCTTAAACGCGTCGAAGCTGCCGAAGGTGCTGTTGATCGCCTGGGCCACGTTGCCGACCGGCTGCCCGCCGCCGCCCGGTTTCATGATCTTCCAGAACATGCTGTGATTGCTGTGCCCGCCGCCGTTGTTGCGTACGGCGGTGCGGATGTTCTCCGGTACGGCGGCGCAGTTGTTGGCGAGCAGTTCCTCGATCGTCTTGTTCGCCAGGTCAGGCGCCGATTCGAGCGCTTTGTTCACGTTCGTCACGTAGGCGCCGTGGTGCTTGCCGTGATGGATCTCCATCGTCATCTTGTCGATGTTCGGCTCGAGGGCATCGGGTGCGTACGGCAACGGGGGAAGTGTGAATGGCATGTGGTTTCTCCTTTTCTCCTCTGAAAGCGAAGCCGGGCGGGCGCGCTAAGCGGAACCCGCTTTTTCAAATGCATCGGCAATGCGGAACATGGTGGTCTCGTCGAAATGCCGGGTCAGAATCTGCATCCCGACCGGCAGCCCCTCCGCGGTCTTTCCGCAGGGGACGCTCATGCAAGGAATTCCCGCCAAATCTCCGGTGATCGTATAGATATCGGAAAGATACATGGCCAGCGGATCGTCGACCTTCTCTCCGAGCCGGAACGCCGGATACGGCGACACCGGCGCCACGATCGCGTCCACTTCCTGAAAAGCTTGAGCAAAATCGCGCGCGATCAGCGCGCGCACCTTCTGCGCCTTCAGATAGTACGCGTCGTAATAGCCCGCGCTCAGCACATAAGTCCCCAGCATGATCCGCCGCTTGCACTCGGCGCCAAAACCCTGGCCGCGTGTATTTCGATACATATCCTGCAGCGTCTCTGAACTGCCCGCCCGGAACGTGTATCGCACTCCATCGTACCGCGCCAGGTTCGAACTGGCTTCGGCGGTAGCGATGATGTAATAACAGGCGACCGCGCAATCGGTAGATGGCAGACTAATCTCGCGTACTTCACATCCCAATCGTTTAAGAGTGTCTACCGCTCGCGAGAGCAGCGCGCCCGATTCGCTCGTCAAATCTTTTAGATACTCGCGCGGCAGCCCCAGCTTCAATCCTTTGACGCGGCCGTCGAGCGCGGCTGTATAGTCCGGCACCGGCGCGGCGGCGGACGTCGAATCGGCGGGATCGCGTCCGGCGATCACACCCAGCACCGTGGCTGTGTCGCGCACCGTGCGGGCGAGCGGCCCGATGTGATCGAGTGAACTGGCGAAGGCGGTCAGGCCGTAACGAGACACGCGGCCATAGGTCGGCGTCACGCCCACGACGCCGCAAAAGGACGCTGGCTGGCGGATCGAGCCGCCGGTATCGGAACCCAGCGCCGCCACTGCGGTTCCCTGCGCCACCACGGCGGCCGAGCCGCCGCTCGACCCGCCCGGCACGCGATCGGGCGCTACCGGGTTGCGAACCGGTCCATAAGCCGAGTTCTCGTTGGAAGAACCCATCGCAAACTCGTCGCAGTTGGTCTTGCCCAACAACACGGCGCCCGCCTGCTCCAGCCGGATCACCGCCGTCGCATCGTAGGGAGGGTTGTAGTGTTCCAGCAGTTTCGAACCGCAGGTCGTGATGACGCCTTGGGTCAGGATGACGTCTTTGACGGCCACTGGCACACCCGCGAGAGCGCCCGGATTTTCGCCTCGCGCGACTTGCTGATCGACGCGCTCGGCGGCCGCCATCGCGCGTTCGGGCGAAAGCCGGAGATAGGCATTCGTCTTCGCGTTCTCGGCTTCGGCGAAGCGGAGCGCTTCGGCGGCCAGTTCGCGCGCGCTGAACTCGCGCGCAAGCAGGCCCTTCCTCACGGAGTCGATGGTCAGAGACGAAACATCCATGGTCAGCGTTCGATGACTTTGGGGACCTTGAAATAGCCGCCGCCGGGCTGGGGAGCGTTGACAAGCGCCGTGGAATTTCCAAGCGAAGGCGCCGGCACGTCCTCCCGGAGCGTGGCTGTATCCTCGGCTTCGAAAAGCACCTGGGACATCGGCTGAATTCCGGTCGTGTCGATTTCGTTCAGCCGGGCCATGTGCTCGAGGATACCGTCCAGTTCCGCCCGGAACTGGTGCACTTCGGCATCGCTAAGCCGGAGGTTGGCCAGATCGGCGACGTACCGGACTTCGTCTTCGGTGATTTTCACGCCAGCGCCTTTTTGCGCGAGGCCTTGTAAATACCCCGCAGAACGGGGTCGGCAATGCTCTCGGCTTCGTCCAACCCTGCGGTCACGGACTGTTCGGCGACTTGGGGGCCACGGCGCCGGGGGACGATGCGGAACTCGAGATCTTCGACCAAGCCGGGACCGAGTTGCTTTTCCAGATTGCGCAGAATGTGCGAGGTGAGCACGAACAATTGGCGCTGCCAGATCTTGTCTTCCACTTCGACAATGAGGCGGGTGCGGACCATGCGCATGGGGCGAGTGTGCAGCGAGATGGTTTTTCCGACGGCCTGCGGCCACGCGGCGCGCGCGAGGTCTTCGGCGACGATCGTATCGTCTGGCAATGGCAGCCCTCGAATGAGCTTGCTGGCGCGCTCCATGTCGGTGGAAGCCACATTCTAGCATGGGCGGCGGACGACCAGTCTACGATTCCGTATTCACAAACCGGTAACCGTGGCCCTGCACAGTGCGGATCACCCAGGCACTCGCCCCGAGTTTCTTGCGAATGCCTCGAACGACGACATCGACGACGTTGCTGCCTCCGAACGGTTGCTTCCAGACTTCTTTCAGCAACTCGTCGCGGGTAACGACCAGTCCCGCACGCCGGGAGAGATAGAGCATCAGATCGAACTCCAGTTTCGTGAGGACAAATCGGCCTCCGCCTTTCACAATCAACTCCCGCCTCGAGACAGCGAGGTCGACCGCGGCTGCGCCCGGCTCCTGCAAGTCACGGCCGACGAATTCCAGAATCCAGTGCAAGGGCCCATTCGCGCCAAAGTTCAACGACGCCATGTGGACTTGACGATCGCCGACGGACACTGTCAATTCGGGACGCAGTTGAAAGCCGAGGTCGATCACAGCCGGAGGAATGGTCGCTGGGTCGCAGACCGCAGTGAAGATGGCTGTCGCCGTCGGGTTCTCCAAATACGCTCTCTTGGCATCCAGGACGCAAGCGGCCCATTCCGGGCTGTGCGCTTCGCCCCGGGCCCTGGTGACCAGGTTTCTGACCAAGAGAACAGGACGATGCCGATTCGATGCCTGCAAGGAGATCTGCTCCAGCAGCTTTCGAACAACCGGATCGACCGATACAACCTCCTTCGGAATATCCTCAGGCCGCGTCATCACGTAGAACCCGTTTACCTCGCCCGCGCTGCCGCGCACCACGGAAAAGCAGGAAGCGGCCCGCTCCCACCAGGCGGAAATCACGGCTGCGCCCGCCCGGCTGTCGTGCAGCAACGCAATCTCCAGGATGGAGTCGCGATCGCGCGGCTTCGCCCGTTCCACGGGCAAAACCGGACCCGAAGGAAAAAAGGCCTCGCGGATGACCGGCCGTTCCAGGAGGAACAACAGATCCGCCGTGTGACGCCATGCGTCTTCTTTGGACGCAATCCGAAGTTGCTCGCGCAGACTCCGCCACGCGGCCCTCTTTGCGGCCCGGGCGCGGGCAGGATCCAGGGCCGTGAGGCGGGTTTCGATCGCTTGCCGGAACGACTCGTGGAAGGCTAACCCGTCCGGCGCCGATTCGACAAAGGACAACTGGCGCAGTCCGCGCAACAGGTGATCAGGATTGCGATCCGGCAGCAAGGCTTCCAGTATCGGCTTGGTCACGCGCCGCACGAGCGAGGAAACTTCGATCGCCTCCCTCAACTCGCCATCTTCAATTTCGTCCACACAGATGTGGGCCAAGTGATCGATCACCTGGCTGAGATCGAGATCCCCGGCCAGCGCGTCGGTTTGTGCCGCAAGGCTGGCGGTACAGAGTTGCAGTGCGAGCGGATTCCCCTTCGAGAATTGGGCAACTCGAGTCCTCGCCGCCTCCGGAATTCCGCGGCTCTCGAGAAATTGAGCGACGTCTTCCCCAGGCAGCGAATTGAGACGCAGATTTAGGACGACGTCGGCCCAGCCGGGTTCGGAAATCCAGGGCGCGATTGGCAGCGACCGTCCCACAATGACGAACCGGGCCGAGGACGGAAGCGAGGGAAGAAACTCCGTCCGCAACCACCCGTCCAGCAGACGCAACCCCTCGTAGTTGTCGAGAGCGAAAACGACGGGTTGGCCCAGGGATCCGATCGCTTGGGCGGCCTCTTGCAGGGTTGCTAGCTCGCAGCGCAACGAAGCGCCGATCGCATCGAGCAAACCCTCCGGAATCGGCTCGATACTGCGGCAGTCCAGACACCGGACGTGCCGGCCCTGTGCACGGGCGGCGCGCTCAAATGCATGAAGCAGGCTGGTCTTGCCAATCCCTCCGACGCCATGGAGCAGCACCACGACGGGTCCATCGGGTTCAAACATCGATTGCAGACGTGCGAGTTCCCGCTCCCGCCCGATGAAAGCCGCGGCCTGCGAGCGCTGGATGCTGTCTCGGATGGTCCTGATCGCAGCAGTTCTCATCCCGATCTCATGCCGTTCTCATGATGGTCACGCCAGACTAGCGCAAACTTTCATTGTAAGTGGACCGCCTGACCGAGCCACACGCTCACAGACGTAAACATCGGAGGAACAAATTGCGATTCAGATGTGTAAACGATTCGATTCAGCCATGCCTCTCCCGGGCCGCGCTCGGAGTTCTAGCTGTCATGTCGGTTTGTGCCCAGCCTGTCGCGGCGTCGCACGAAAACGCAGTCACTCACTGGAACCAAGTCGCCGCCGACGCGTTTGCCCCAACTCAGGGCGCCAATCCCGTTGGCCAGTCGAGGGCCTTCGCGATTCTGCATGCGGCGATTCATGATGCCCTCAACGCTATAGACTCCCGCTATGAGCCGTACACGCCGGGGCTCGTGGCGCAATCGGGAGCTTCCCCGGACGCTGCCGTTGCCGCCGCTTCCGTGACCGCACTCACGGAACTCATCCCCGACCAGCGTGCAGCCATCAACGAGGCCTATGCCAAGGCGATCGCCGCCATTCCGAACGGACCCGCGAAAGATCGTGGTATCGCGGTCGGCCAGGCCGCTGCCCGGGCCACTCTTGGCCGTCGACGGAATGACGGTGCTGACGGAGCCGATCAACCCGTGTTCGTTCCACGGCCGGGCCCGGGTGAATACCAGTTCACTCCGCCATTCACGTTTGCCGCGTTCCCGGGTTGGGGCAGGGTTGAACCCTTCGGGATCAAATTGGATGACCACCAACTGGATGGACCCTTGCCGTTGAGCAGCGCGCAGTATGCCCGCGATTTCGATGTGGTCAAGGAAATCGGCAAGGTCGACAGCCGGACGCGCACGCCGGAGCAGTCACAGATTGCGCAGTTCTGGTACGAAGACTCGCCGTTGGGATGGAACCGAATTACCAACACAGTCGCTCGCCAGAAAGGCTTGGACGCTTGGGCTACTGCGCGAGCCTTCGCCCTGGTGAACTTCGCCATGGCCGATGCGTACATCGTCGGTCTCGAAGCGAAGTACAGGTATCGTTTCTGGCGCCCGGTCACCGCGATCCAGCAGGCAGGCGCGGACGGCAACAGCCGGACCGAGCCGGATCCCACCTGGCAGCCGTTTCAAGTAACTCCGCCGGTGCCGGACTACCCGTCCACTCACGCCCTGGTTGGCGCCGCAGCCGCTGAGGTGTTGATCGATCTGTTCGGCGATCGGGTTCCGTACTCCACAACCAGCCTCACGCTGCCTGGCGTAACCCGGAGCTTCCGAGGATTTTCCGATGCAGCCGAAGAAAATGGCGAATCCCGCGTCTTTGCCGGCATCCATTTCCCGCACGCGGTTCGCGACGGTCGCCGCCAGGGCGGAAGCATCGGAAGAGCGGTTGGACGGTTGTTGCCCGCGGTCCGGAAGGGGCCCGGTGGTTACGGATCCTCCTGGAGGTGACGTCATGGACTTCGATCAACAACGACTCTACTCACTGCTCGACAAAGCCGTTTCCGACTTCGGCGCGGTGTTCCATGCGCCGCTGGTACTGATCGGCGACCGGCTGGGGCTCTATCGCGCCATCGGCGATGGTTTGCCCGTCACTCCGGCCGCACTCGCGGAGCGGACCGGCACCGCCGAACGCTATGTCCGCGAGTGGCTCAATGCGCATGCCACTGCCGGATACGTGGATTACGATTCCCAGACGGGCGAATACTCGATGTATCGCGAGCAGGCCATGCTCTTCGCCGAGGAAGGAGGGCCGGCCTTCATCGTGGGCGCCTTCCAATCCGCCTTGGGCGCCGGCGCGATCTTGCCCGTGCTCGAATCAGCCTTCCGCACCGGCGACGGCGTGGGATGGCACGAGCACGATGATCAGGTGTTCTGTGGGACGGAACGCTTCTACAAGTCCGGATACGTGGCGAATCTGGTGTCGCACTGGATTCCAGCGATCGCCGGAGCCCGGGAGGCGCTCGCAGCCGGAGGCCTGGTGGCCGACGTAGGATGTGGTCACGGAGCTTCCACGATCCTGATGGCCCAGGCATTTCCCAAGGCCCGGTTTTTTGGGTTCGACTCCCACGCTGCGTCGATTGAAGCGGCGCGGGAGCGAGCAGGCGCGGCGGGTCTCTCGGGCCGGGTCCAATTCGCCGTCGGCGCCGCCAAGGACTTTCCTGGAAATGCGTACGATCTGGTTACGATCTTCGATGCGCTCCATGATCTCGGCGACCCGGTTGGCGCCGCCGCGCATATCCGCTCGGTTCTGAAGCCAGACGGCGCGTGGATGATTGTGGAGCCGTATGCCGACGACCGGCTGGAAGCGAACTTCAACCCGGT
>DASXAK010000122.1:0-12639 GCA_036406715.1 Bryobacteraceae bacterium
GCGACATTGGCATGTGGGGTCGCATGGATTGCCGCCCTTCAACTGAATTTCGACCGCCTGCTGATGCTGGATATCCTGCTGTACGGGGCCGCGCTGGTTCTGGAATTCATCGCGCTCGCGCTGCTGCGGATGCGCGAGCCCAAGCTGGCACGGCCGTTCGTCGTACCCGGCGGACTCGCCACCGCCGTTCTGCTGGGAGTAGGGCCCACCGCGCTGCTGGCGGCTGCGGCGATCAAGAGCCACGACGAACAAATCGGCCGCGTCAGCGCACTGGCGGTGGGGCTTGCGATTATCGCCGCCGGCGTCGTCTTCTATTGGATGGCGGAGTGGAGGCGGAAGCGCGGGTGAGGCGCGCGAGGCGCACCCTATCTCAGCGCGGCACTCTGCGGCGCGGCCGCCTGGTCCGCATAATAGGTGATGCCGGAATACTGCATCTCCTGCCAGGTCTGTTCACCCCAGCGCACATCGATTTTCGGATCCGGGTTCCACTTATTATTGACGGAATTGTCGTAGTGAGCCGTGGCTTCCAGGCGCGATCCCTTAGGCGCGAGCAGCGGAGTGCTGAAGACATAGTACGTCTGCCAGTTGAAATCGTACTTCGGCACCGACAACACCACTTGCGACTGGCCATCCGGGTAAATCAGACGGTACTCCCAGCTCTTGCCGCGGAGATGCGTGTGCGGAAACAACGCGGTAATATGCGTGTCCTCGGTAAATTCGATGGCTGAGTCGACGGGCTGGTCGGACGCGCCCGCGGGAACTTTCAGCAACACGTTGTAAAAGGAGGAGGTGCGCATCTCGCGTTGGGGCGTCCCTTTCGCGAAGACGAACCCGATGCTGGATTGATCCGTGGCGGCCTTGCCGTTGGCCGTATAGTGCATTTGGAAGACGATGGACGCGCCGGCAGGGATCTTGAGTGCCGAGCCGGGCTCGAAGGTGATCGCGTTGGTTCCGGGAGCCGTGGTGGCGATCAGGGTGCCCGGGCCTTCGCGTTGACCCTGCTGAGAGGCACTGCCGTCGCGCGCAGGCAGCCGCGGCATTCTTGGAAGCACGACCGAAAATGCGGGCGGCTCCGCCGGCTTGCCCGGCTCACGGACGAACGCCAGGATGTGATGGACGACGGTGCGAGTACCGGGCCGTAGTTCGATGGCCTGCACCCACTTGTCCTCCGTGAAATTGGTCGGGATGGTGAAGAACTGATAGGCGATGGTTCCGCCGGCTGGAACGTCATAAGGCTTCGCCATCGACAGGACCAGATCGGGCTTCCCGATCTCCCATCCTTCGACGAATTTCGGGACGGGCGGAAGATCCTTGACATCGCCCTGCGGAGCGCCCGCGTCGACCCAAGCGATCAAAGTATTCTTCTCGGCATCGGTCAGGCGGCGATCATTGGCGAACGTACCCCGCGGCTCGGCCGCGTGCCACGGCGGCATTTGGCCGGTCAACACTTTCTCGCGAATCGACTTGGCCCACGGCCTGGCTTGTTCATACGTGAGAAGCGACATCGGGGCGATTTCGCCCGGACGGTGGCAGCCGGCACAGTTCTTATTCAGAATCGGCGCCACATCTTTCGAGAAGGTTGGCGCGCCAGCCGCGGCGGCAACCATCGTGCTCCCAATGAAAAAAACGAATCCTGCAGTCGCAGTGGAAATCAGTCGGCGCCTCATTCAAGTCTCCTCACCGGTGATGTAAGGTTGATGGCCTTCGCCTTCACCCCACCCGATGTTGACAATTATACCGATTCAACTGGATCGATTGTTCGACGCGCCCGGCGGCTGGGCGACGACTCGATGACCGGCGCTACTCCGCTTCGCCTTCGATCTGCTGGCTCAGATAGCGCTCGTAGCCGATTTCTTTGATTTGGTGCAGTTGGGCTTCGAGCCAATCGACGTGGGCTTCTTCGTCCTTCAGGAGGCGCTCGAACAGCTCACGGGATGCGTTGTCGCCTTCATCGCGCGAAAGCGCGACGAAGCGGTTGTACATCCCAACGGCCTCCACTTCGAGCTGCAGGTCACTCTGGAGCTGCTCCTTGACGGTCTGGCCGATGGTGACGTGCAACGGCTCATTCATCTTCGGCATGCCGTCGAGAAACAGAATTCGCTCGATGAGAGTTTCGGCGTGCTTCATCTCGTCAATCGATTGTTTCTTGATATAGCCGCCGAGTTTGCCATAGTGCCAGTTCTCGCACATTTCGGCATGGAGAAAATATTGGCTGATCGCCGATAACTCTTCAGCCAGGGCCTCATTCAAGGCGGCGATCACTTTCGGGTTGCCCTTCATATAGGTCGCATTGTAGCAGCTTGGCAATCCACTGACGCATACGGCGGTAGTGGGAACCCGGCCAGTAGATGCGACCGCAATCGGGACACTGGAGAAAGCGCTCGTGCAGCTCGGCAATGCGCGGAGGGATGCGAGAGAGCACCTCGCGCCGCTCCGCCGGTTGCAGAACGCCGTTGCAGGCCATACATCGCGTGAAGGGGCGAATGGAGGCGGCCAGGTCGAATCGGCTGACAATCTCGGCGACCTGGAGGCGGCTTTCAGTGTGGCGCAGCCAGTAACCGCGCGTCACGGCCGAACGCATGAGCAGGCCGCGGTCCCGAGTGAGCAAGACGCGCTGCTCCTCGGCGGCAATGCGAGCAAGTTCGGGGTCGCTAGCCCGGTTATGGTAGCCGGCGTCGAACCCAAGCATCCGGAGGTAGCCCGCGAGCTTTCCGAGGTGCACGTCGAGAACAAACTTGAGATCGCGGAGAGGCCGCGAGCGGACGCGCAGCTCACTTTGCACGTCGAGCGATTCGAAAACGGGGTAGACGGAGACGCGGTCGCCGTCGCGGACCAGTGCGGAAAATTCCGCGGACTGGCCGTTCACGAGGATCAACTCGACTTCGGTGTGCGGCACGCCGAAACTTTCGATCATGTCTTTGACGGAACCCTGAACGAAGAACTGCTTTTCGAGGATCTGGTATTGCTGATCGGGCGCGAGGTGGTCGTTCAACTCCGCGTAGAAGCGAAACCAGGCGCGGGCCGGGAGATGCGCCACGGTGCTAACGCGACGGGCTGGAAGCCTGACTCACTGGCGAATCGAAGGCGAGCAGCACGTTGCCCGGCAAGCCTTGCCGCACGCCGACGTAGCCGGAGCCGGCGAACAGCATGCCTCCGGCCACAGTCGGACCGGAGACGCTGAGAGAGCCGCCTTTGGCGGGGACACCGTTGACGGTTTTGAATTCCTGGACGGTGTTGTATTCCCAGATGACGCGGCCATCGTTGGCAGAAAGGGCGCGCAAGACGCCGTCCCAGCCGCCGGAAAAGACAATGCCCGGGGCTGCGGTGAGAGCGCCTTCGTGGCCGGGGTGCTGGGCAACGGCCGGCGCGGGGCTCAAGGCCGTGAACCACTTTCGTTCGCCATCGCGAAGGGCGACGGCCGCGATGCCGCCGGGGCCCAAACCGAAGTAGGCGGCTTCATCGTCGGCGGCGCCGCCCCAAACGATCTTGCCGCCGAACTCTTTCGTGTTGTTCACCAGCGCGGTCCGCCAGACCACCAGGCCTTTCTGATCGGGATCGTGAGCCCAAACGTTGCCGCTCTTCTGGCCGGCGATCAGAAGGGTGCGGCCGTTGGCGAGAGTCTTAAGTATCGGAGAGGCGCCGAAATCGTGATCGGGGCCGAGGTCCTTGGGACAGTTCTCGGAACGAGCGGAGCCGGCGCAGTTCACGAGCCAGGCGTCGTTCTCGGTGTCCTGAGCCACCCAGAGGATTTTTCCGGAGTCGAGATCCAAGGCCATAATGGCGTCGGTGGTTTTGGCGGCCGGCTCGGTGTACGCGTCGCCGGTACCGATGTAGAGCGCGCGACGCTTGGGATCAATGGTCGGAGAATTCCAGACGCCGCCGCCGGCGGGCCCCCAGCGCTCGACACCGTTGGAGTTTTTTCCGACGAGCTTCGGCTCATCGGCGATCGTGTAGGTCTTCCAGATCTGGCGCCCCGTGCCTGCATCGAGAGCGACAACGCTACCGCGGAAGGTGCAGCAGGCGTATTTCGGGTTGACGCCGGCGCCTTCTTCGCCCGACGCGACCGGCACATAGGCACGGTTTTCAAAGACCTTCGGGGCGCCGGTGATTCTCGCGGTCGGATGCTCGTCGAGGCGGGCCTTCCAAATGGACTGCCCAGTCATCGCGTCGACGGCGTAGGCATTGGCTTTGAGATCGCCGAAAAAGGCGGCCCAGCGGCCGCCTGCGCGTGCAACAGTGACCGCGCTACGCACTCCGGCGTCCGCCTTGAAGACCCAGTGTTGGCAGCCCGTAGCGACGTCGAGCGAGTAGACCTCGCCGGTGTCGACTCCGAGGAAGACGCGGCCGCCGGCCACTACCGGTGCTCCCATCACCGACTTCACACCCGGAAACCCGAAGGCCCACTTCAGCTTGAGGCGGTCCGGCTGAACCGGCTGCGCAGGCTGGAAGCGCGTGTTCGCGGCATCGACGCCCCAGCCATTCCACGCCGGTCCGGAAGCGAAATCAGGCGGCGGACCGGAGGCCGGGCATTGGTTCGAAGGCTGGGCCGCGAGGTAACCGGCCAGACAGACCACCGAGAGGAAGATCGGGAATCGCTTCATGACTCTCTCTACTCTACACGTCCGAACTTGCCCGCTTGGAAGAGGCGATGATCGACGCGGCCGAGTCGCGGGACCAGGCGGGGCTGGAGCAGCGGCGTGTGAGCGATCGTGCAAAGATACTCGGGAATCGCCCAGACATCTTCTTCCGAGGTCATCCAGTGAATGGAGTCGAATCGCTTCAGGTTCACCGGGCGCGAATAGTTGCGCAGGGTCTTTTCGCGGCCGAGGTTGAAATAGTGCTCGAAGTAGGACATCGCGAGCTCGCGGAGAGTGCGGTAAACCGGCTCGCGATAGCGCAGACCCGAGTAGTTGGATTTGGCGATGGAGCCCCAGTGGCCGTGGACTTGAAAGAGCGCGAGCACGTGATCGTCGTCGCGCACGGCTTCGAAATCGAGCAGCAGCGCGGGGAATCCGATCATGCGCAGCGCGGCGGCGCCGAACAGCGCGCCTTCCATGCAGTGGGCGACGCGCTCGCGCAGAACCTTGCGCGGCGAAAAGCAGGTCGGGCCGCCGGGCTCTTTGTTGTAGCCGATATCGTGATCGAGAAAGTACTGAATCTTGTCGGGCGTCCTGAGGCGGCGAAAGACTGCACGCTCGGCGGCCGTAAAGGCATCGCGCGCCATTGCGCTCAGGTTAACGCACTTTGCGCAGCGCGCGTTCAAAACCAGGAAGCGACCGCTGAATATCGAGTTGCGGAATCGTTAATGAAAGCCGCATGTATCCGCCGCGGCCGAAGCCGGCACCGGGGACGGCGAGGATGCCTTCCTCCTGAAGCAGGCGGATGAATTGCAGGTCATCGGGGATGGGCGTTTTGGGAAAGACGTAAAACGAGCCTTGCGGGCGCGGCGCATCATAGCCCATCCGATTCAGGGCGTCGCAAAGCAGGTCGCGTTTGGCTTGAAATTGGGAGACGTCGATGGTCGCGTCGGGCGCCTGGGCAACGGTCAACTGCCACAGCGCGGTGGCATTGATGTAGCCCAGGATGCGGATGGCGAAGGTGCAGGCATTGCGCAGTTCGACGGCTTCGGCGAGGTGCGGCGGAATCGCGAGAAACCCGATGCGCTCGCCGGCGATCGCCATGGCTTTGGAGTAGGACCATGCCAGCACGGATCGCGAGATGAGAGCCAGCGTCTCGGGCGGCTTGAGGCCGTCGTAGACCAGCGGGCGATAGGGCTCATCGCTGATGACCAGCAGGGGATCGCGAATGAGCGTGTTCAACTCGCGCAGCACAGCGGTGTCGTAGATTCGTCCGGTGGGGTTGTTGGGCGAATTCAGGATGAGCGCCTTGGTGCGCGGAGTAATGGCGGCGGCGATGCGGGGGATGTCGGGCTGGAAATTATCGTCGGTCTCGACCGCGACGACGCGGCCGCCATGGTTCTCGACATAGAAGCGGTATTCCGGGAAATAGGGACTGAGCAGGATGACCTCATCATCCGGATCGAGGATCGATTTGAGAACGATGTTGATGGCGCCGGCGGCGCCGGTAGTCATGAGGACGTCATCGCCGGTAAACGGGACTCCGGATCGCGCGGCGAGTTGCCGGGCGATCGTGGCGCGAACCTCCGGAAAGCCGGCGTTCGGCATGTAGCCGTGGCTGCGCGGACGGTTTTCGGCGACGACGCGGCGCAGCGCGGCGAGCAACAGCTCCGGCGGCTCGACATCGGGATTGCCGATGGAGAAGTCGAAGACGTTTTCGGGACCGCGCTCCTTACGAAGCTGGATGCCGATTTCGAACATGCGGCGGATCCAGGATGCGTTTTCGAGTTGCGCGGCGATGACGCGGGCAATCGGCAAGCCAGATTGTAGCGCCCGTCCGGGTGGCGGGCAATGAGAGACTCTATTTCAGCTCGACGGGCTTGCCGTGCGGAGTGCGGCGATAGGCATCGGCCCAGGCTTCCTTGCGAGTGGCGAGCGCGGCCGGATCGGCGAGACCTTTGGAGGCGACCAGGCGCTCTAGCGCCTTCAGCCAATGCTCGTAGTAATGAGAGCCGTCATCGGGCGGGGCAGCTTTCAGCTCATCGGCAAGCGCGGCCGCCCATTCCTTCCACGTGAAGTAACCCTGTTCGGAAAGACGCACGGCGAGGGCAAAAGCTTGCGCCTGCCACGGCTCGGCGAAGACTGGGCCGCCCGTGTCTCGCGGCATAGCGGGAAGGGCGTTGAGGTCAGGCTGGCTCAAGGTAGTCGTCCCATAAATCGAGATAGACGGAATCGCGCGGCGAGGCTTCGCCGCCCCACAACTCGCGTGCGGTGAAGCGGACGGAATAGAGGTGCTGCGGGTTCTCGCCTCGGAACTGCGCGTTGCTGTCAGGGAACACGTAGATGCCGCGGTCGCGGTCGATCGCGCCTAGCCGGCCGCGGACGTAGCGCGGCAGCCGGGTGTGGCCGGCCGGGTTCAGATTGCGAGCGCGCACGGGCTGGCCGGGTTGAAAGCGCGCGGGCGCCGGCGTGTCGCGGTTGTACGGGCCCCCTTTGCCGAGCGTCTCGGCAACCTGGGCTGCAGTGAGCGGCGGAGTGGCTTTGGGTGAATCGGGCGCGGGGCGGCCATCGGCGACTTCTGCGCCCGTGACCAAGCCGCGTTCCAACAGAAGGCCTACCAGGCGCGTGAACCACTTCTCGTAATAGCTCATCCGCAGATAGTCGACCGGCGGAATCTGCTCGATGCCGTGGCGGGACGCATCGATGTTCCATTTCCGCCAGGAGCCCATGGCGACAGTGAGCGCGAAGACGCGGCCTTCCCAGGGCTCGTGGAAGACGGGCTCATCCTTCTCGTACTCGATGGGTCCCATGCCGTGCATGCCGCCCATATCGTGGATGCCGTTCATGCGGGCGCCCCCACCGTGGCAACGCCGACCATGGCGTCGCGGGTGACTAATGCCGCGAGCTGATCTTCGGTCATGCGCTCCGTACCAGCCGGCCGCTCGGGCAGAACCAGGTAGCGGATCTCGGCGGTACTGTCCCAGACACGAACTTCGACGTCCTCCGCCACCGTGACGCCGAACTCGCGCAGCACGCCGCGGGGATCGATCACGGCGCGCGAGCGATAGGGCGCGGATTTGTACCAGACCGGCGGCAATCCGAGGACGGTCCAGGGATAACAGGAACAGAGCGTGCACACGACCAGGTTGTGCACCTTGGGCGTGTTCTCGACGACCACCATGTGCTCGCCCTGGCGGCCCATATAGCCGAGTTCGGCGATAGCAGCGGTGCCGTTTGCGAGGAGACGCTGCTTGTAAGCGGGATTGGCCCAAGCTCGCGCCACGACCCGCGCGCCGTTGCGCGGGCCCACCTTGTGCTCGTACGTGTCGATCAGGGCGTCGAGGGCGGCGGGGTCCACCAGGCCTTTTTCGACCAGCAGGGATTCGAGAGCTTTCACGCGCAGGGCGAGATCGGACGGGACATCCTGGCCGTGATCGTGGTCGTGGTCGTGATGGTGGTGCGCCATGTAGTTGTCATTGTAGCGGCTAGAACCTCTTCTCGGCGGCATGCTCGAAAGCGGTGTCTGCAACGCCGCGGGAACGCGAGGATCGAAAATCGTCGACGTTTTTGAGGACGAAAATGGGGACCTGGTCCGCATGCTGGGCTTTGACGTTGTTGAAATCCGCATGCTTGACGTCCTGGAGCAGAAATGCCGGACGGAGGTCGTTCTTTGCGAAGCCGGCTTCGACATCGTTGAGTTCGATTCCGTTCACGTGCCGGATGAAAAAACCATAGACCGGCATCGTGCCGAACCGATAGGGCTCGGGATACTCCTTTTCGCTTTCCGCGGGAACGATTGTTGCCTGCTCTTTGGTTCCTCCGCCGGCATACAGAATGCGAATGCGGCTGAGCCTCAGATCTTCAATGTCGTGACCGGGTATGCCGCTGATCAGGGTCGAATAACGGGCGTCGGCGTTGTATACGGTGACATCGCTGATATTGACGCGACGGATGTGCCCAACCGGTGTACCCTCCGGTGAACGCAAACGCGCGCCGAGGCGCACGAAGATCGGGGAGTTGGTGACGTCCCGCATGGTGATATTGGACACCGTGACATCTTCGAGATCACCGCCATCCACGGTTTCGAGCGCGAGCCCGCGAGAGTATTCGAAGACGCAGTTGGAAATCGTGATGTTCTTGAAGCCGCCGCTCGATTCGGTGCCGAGTTTGATCCGGCCGGTGGGGCCGCCGCGATCGGGCGCGCCGGCCGCGCGTTTCTGAAGAGTGCCATCCAGCAGCGTGCCCATATCGAAACCGCTCACGAAGCAGTTGGTGATGGTCACGTCCGTGGTGTCGCGGAACATCCCCAGCCCATAGGATGCTTTGAGCACAATCGCGTCATCCCAGGGCGAGTTTACGCTGACGTTCGAAATGCGCACATTGTGGCTGGCATCCACATCGATGCCGTCGCGATTCGTGTCGATCTTGACGTTGTCGATGGTCAGGTTGTCGACGCCGGTCGCCAGAATCGCAAAGTGGCCGCATAGCAGCATCGAAATGTCGCGGATCGTCACATTGCGGCTGAGCTTGAGAGAGATGGCCTTGTTCGCGATGCGCTTGTCGGCTTCGCGGGTGAGCGCCTTGCCATCGATCAGGCCCTGGCCGAGAATCGCCACGTTCTCCAGACCCTCGCCCCAAATCAAACTGTTCCGCCAGTGGCTGTGGCCGTAATCCTGATATTTTTCGATGGACGGATTGGGTTCGGCCGGATCGTAGGCTTCCGGATCCGCGGAGGCCCGCAGGACCGCTCCCGAATCGAGAAACAGGGTGATATTGCTTCTCAGGTGGATCGAGCCCGAGACATAAATTCCCGCCGGGAAGAAAACCGTACCTCCACCCGCCGAACTGGCTGCGGCAATCGCCTTGTTGATCGCGTCGGTGTCGGAGGCTGCGCCGGTTCCGGTTGCGCCGTACGATCTGATGCTATAGACGGGAGCGGGGCCGGTCTGTCCGGCGGCGGCGTGGATGAGCACACCACACAAACAGGCGAGCAGAGCGGTCGGTTTCATTGCGATCCTCCCGGATTCCATCCGTCGGTTCCCTTCAGAAAATCGGGATACACGAATTGGGCGGCTTCCGATGGCGTGAGTTGATGGGACCAGGGTACGCGCGCGCTCGGGTTGGCGCCCGGACCTTCCGATCGATACTCCGCGTAAAACGCCGTCTCATGATTGTTGTTGCCGTTCCAGACGCTCCAGCCCTCCGGACGGATGTGGGCTCCGAGCCAACAGTTGCGATACACCACTTGAGAATACGTCCGCCACGGCCGTCCCAGGTAGACGCCGGGGCCGGTATCCTCGCCGGTGAGACGGCAGCGGTCGAAAACGAATCCGCTCGTCTGTCCGGGATACGTGCGCGACTGAGCCGTCAGGTATCCGGCGCCTTTGCTGTGAATCTGACACTCGCGAAAAACCGCGGCAGCGTTGCCGAAGATGAAATCGACATGGCCTTCGATGTAACAGCGATCGAAAAAGTGCCGGCCTACGGCGCAGTGGTTGGCATTGGTCTCAGTCAGCGGTTGCGGAACGAACTGGCAATCCGGGCCGTTGACGTACAACGTATCCTGCCAGCCCAGAAACCGGCAGTTGCGAAAGACGGCGCGGTCGGCGCCGACGTACAGAGCCACGGCCTGCGAGCCGACACCATACGTGTTTTCGAAGGCGATGTTCTCAGCGGCGAAATCATCGGCGAAGATGTAGCTGCTGGCCGAGTGGCGGGTCTCGGACGTCGTGGCGGTACTCAGGTTGTAGGTAAGAACCGTCTTCCGCGCATCCTGCCCGATGAGGCGGATGAATCGCTTGTCGCGCGGAATGGTCAGGCGCTCGAAATAAGTGCCGGGGCGAACTTCGATCGCATACGGCTTCTGATTCCCGCGCGGCACCGCATCGATGGCTTCCTGCACCGTACGGAAATCGCCGCCTTTCTTGGCGACCACCAGTCTCGCCGCGGGCGCTGCTCGCAGAAGGGCCGATGATGCGGCAGCGATCAGGGCTCGGCGAGAAAGAGCGGGCATATATGCCGTTCAAACAGATTGTAGGTGACGTTCCGCGCGATCGTCGACTCGCACTCCTCGATCATCCTCAGGTAATGCTCGCCCATTCCCGCCGCGATCTTGTAGCCGACATGCAGCAACTGCCGGAGATCGCGGTTGAAATAGGGGTTCGATGGGTCATGCCGCAAGGCCGACAGAAACTGCCCGGCATCCCAAGATTCCACTTCCGTGGGAGAGGGCAGCCGGCCTTCGTGAATATTGATCACAGCGGCATACGGCTCGCAAAGCACATCACGATGAGCATAGGCTTCCGAGTAGACGTCCTTGGCGAGTTCGAGGCCCTCGCCATCCGCTTCGGCCAGGCCGATGAGTTCCTCCAGCCAAGTGGTCCCTGCCGTCTTGACGTGGACACCGGCTCCGGTTTTGCGCAGGGCGCGCCGAATGGAGGCGTAGATCGAGAATTTGTCGCTGCCCGAGTGAACGCTGAGCTTGAGGCTCGCCGGCAAACCATACTGCTGCCGGGCGTGAGCGATGACGGCGAGATCCTCGCCGAATTCCTTTTCGAACTGAGGGACGTCGCCGACGTAATCGACACCTTTGTTGAAGCGGCCAGTGAACTTCGGAGCGATGGTCTGGAGCGGAATCTGCTGGTCGGCGAGAGCCGCGAGGATCACGAGCAACTCAACGGGAGTCTGGGGCGCATCGGTTTCGTCCATCGAGACTTCGGTAATGAACGGACGATCGCCGCGCCGGCCGGCGATGTGGCGGTAAATGCGGCCGGCCTCCTCGGCGGCATAGAGGTACTTAGTCGCGATCTCCTCAACCGATTGGCGGCTCGTGACCAGCGGCTCCTCGATGCCAGCCACCCGCAAGCGGCCCACCAGTTCCGGGTGACGCCCGACGAAGCTGCCGACGGAGTCGCTGCGGCGTCCGATCGCCGCGGCGACATCGATCGTAAAGAAATCGGAACAGTCGAGATAGCGATCGACGGATTCGAGATTGATGTGATCGGCGTCGACGTGGTACGGATGTTTCCAGCAGAGTGCGTGAACCGCTTCGTCGGCGGCGGCCCGGACGCTCGCCGGACTGGAGCCGACGACTTTGTGCTCCCGGTTGGATTTGTTCCAGACCGGGATGACAGTAACACCGCGCGACGCGGCCTTCATACAGGCCTCGAGCTGCGCCCTGGCCTGGTGAGCGAAGCGGTCGCCGACTCCCAGCGAAAGCTTGCCGAGTTGCAACAGCGGCGGTGATACTGTCATACCTTCAGTTAATCAGAAGACAAACCGCGCACCGAGCTGAATGCTGCGCGCGCGATTCGCCTGCGCACCCGATATCGTTCCGAACGAGCTCCCGCTCGCCGTTGTATTAGGCGTTGGGAAGACCGGATGATTGAGCGCGTTAAACGCCTCGAAACGGAGCTGCAGATAAGCTTTCTCGGTGAAGCTGATGCGCTTCAGCAGCGACGGATCGAATTGGTTGATGCCGTCCATCCGCAAGGAGGAAATCATGGTCGGGAAGGTGCGAATGTGGTATTGGAACGCGTCCGTCGAGGCCGTGTCGAACGCCTCGACATTGAAAGCCTTGCTGCCGGGATCGGCCATACGATTGTTCAGGACAAGGGGAGCTCCGAAGTAGACATAGTCTCCCGGGCTGGTAGTGCTGCCGTTGTTCCAGTTGATCGGAGCCCCGGTCTGGTACGTATACACGGCGTTGAGCTGCCATCCGCCGAGAATGCTGTCGATCCACCGCGATTGGAGATTGACCAGCTTGTTCCTGCCGACTGGAAGTTCGTAGCTGATTGCCGCGACGAAACGGTGCGGGTGGTCGATAGAGGAGATTCGCTTCTCCGGGGCGGGATCCGAGTCGTTTAGCCAGGTCACTCGTTCGATCAATTTCGAGAAGATATAGTTGAACGTGAAGTTCAGGCCATGCGAAGTCCGCTTCTGTAGCCGCACGTTCAAGCTATTGAAATAGGAACTTCCCACGCTGGCGTTTTGTTCGATGATTCCGCCGCCGCCATTCCAGCCGCTGGCGCTGTCACCGACGGGGAATTCCGGAAACCGCGAC